>CALKJE010000411.1 GCA_937995675.1 uncultured Saprospiraceae bacterium | reverse complement strand
CTAATTGGTAGGCTACTTTATTGACCCCATTCATTCTTTCAGGGTTGGCTTTTCCAAGTACAATGTGTATAATTTTCATAAGGATTATTTTATTTTTTGAACAGAAAAATTCTTTGTTTTTATTGAAAAGAAATAATAAGTCAGAATATTTATTAATTGGGTAAAGATTAGACCGAACAATAAACCATACATTCCTAAAAGGTCTAAGAGAGGGTAAGCACAGCTTAAGCTAAATACGGCGCCGAAGCAGTACGCATAAAAAATAGGACTTGTTTGTTCAATGGTTCGTAAATAAAACCGGAAGGGATGCCCGATAAATACTAGGAAGTAAAGGAGGGTATAGGCAACGACGATATAAGCATGATTTGCAGCAGTGGCTCCATAAATTAAAGTTAAAATTGGTCCAGCAAAAAGCCCAATAACTAGTAGCATTAGACTAAAGCCAAGGCCGGATTTTTTGGTTATTTTAATTAAATATTGAATCAGACTACTTTCACCTTCCGCTTGGTATTGTCGAGCTGCTTCGATTGGAATGATGCTTTCCATGGCCAAAAACAAAATATGGCATAAGCCCATCACGTTTTGTACCATTCGGATAGCTCCTACTGCTGAGGTTCCTAAAATACTTGCGCCAACAATAATAAAATAGTTCCCTGATAGCCATTGTAAAACGGAAGTGCCCAATAACCATTTGGAAAAATGAAAATGTCTGATCAATATTTTTTTATAATTTAAAAGTGAAAAGGTCAAAGAATATTTGCCAAATAAAACGCTTAGTAAATTTGCTGCTAGAATAACAAAAAGAGCGGTTGTTAAAGTAAGCTTCCCGAAGAATAACAAGGTGAATACACCTATTATTTGACCTAGATAAAGTACTACATCAAGGAGAAGAACTTTAAAAATTCGATCTTTAATCAAATAGGTTTTTCGGTAAAAATCATGAACCGTTTGGCAAAAAATAATTATGCTAATCAAAGGTAAATAAGAGGTAAATTCATTGGCAAAAAATAATTTTGCTCCCGCATAAAGAAGGAATGCTATTCCAAAAAAAACGCCATTGAGTAAATATTGAATAGCATGTAATCCAGCTAAATAATCGTTTTGTTCTTTGTTTTTTAATTTAGGAGCAATGGATAAAAGAGGTTTGGTAATAAATGCCTGATTGATGCCTAAGGCAAATAAAACGCACATCCAAATCAGTGCAAATAGGCCGTATTCTTCCAGTCCAATTGCGCGTACTAAGATTATTCCAAGCAAGAAATTACAACCACTTACCATAATCTGATCTACGAGGACTAATCCTTTAGAAAACGAAGTGGTATTTTTTATTTTGGATATTAATTTCATGAAATATTTTTTGATTTTCTTTTTTAAAAAATTCTAACTAAAAAATGGAAAGTACCGTATCTCTTACCAATTGTTTGACTGAGATGGTATTAAAATATTCCTGGTGACGATTGTTTTTTGCTCCGTTAAAAACGCCGAATGTATTGGGAATGCTATGTTCCTTCAATATCGTTTTAGCGTGTTGAACGGTTTTTACTTTTGTTTGCTTCCCTCTAAAAACAACTAGATTAAAGTCTACCTGCTTCATCATTAAGGTGACATCTTCGACCATTCCGATGGCAGGAGCATCAATCAGAATAATGTCGTAATCCGTTTTAATAGCATCAATAAATTTATTGGTTTGTGGTGCGAATAAAATCCCCGAATAGATGTTTGAAAGATCTCCTTTAGGAATTATATCGACATTTTTAGTACCTGTTTTAAAAATGGCTTGATAGGGTGAAATAGACTTTTGTAAAAGATCTGCCAATCCGATTTTATTGCTCATTCCAAATAAGGTTTCAGGTTGGTTATCTGTTAAATCCATATCGATTATTAGGACTTTTTTTCCCATGGAGGCATAAATTTTAGCCAAATTTGTCGTCGTAAAAGTTTTTCCTTCTCCGTTCAGCATGGAGGAAATAAGAATGGTTTTTACTTTTTTATGCTCGGCGTTTTCTCCTTTTATTAGCTCTAAATTGGTGTATAAATTACCAAGGTTGTTAACTGGATTTTCCGCCTTTCTCGTTTGGGCAATGCTTCCAATTAATGGTAGATCTAAGATTTGAGCCAATTCTTTTTTAGTTTTAATTTTAGCAGTCAGAAGGTGTTTTAAAAAAGAAATACCAATACCAATCAATAGCGCGAAAAAGATAGCTACTCCATAAAAAAGTGCAGTGTTGGGTGTGACTGGTTTTTCACTTTTTTCTGCTTGATCTACAACTTGATGAAAGACGGTATTCGCTGATTTGGCAACCGCAATTTCCATTCGCTTTTCTATTAAAGAGGTGTACAATTGTTCGTTTAACTTTACAGATCTTTGTAGGATCATCGTTTGTTGTTCCTTATCTGGAAAGTCCTGGATGTTTTGTCCAATATTAGCAATAGCAGAAGCCATTTCAACTTGTCGAGCAGAGATATTGTCTAAGGTGTTTTTTACGCTTTCATGAATAAAAGTGCGTAGGTTATTAATCTTTAATTCAATGTTTTGAACTTCATCACTTTGAGGGGTAAATTTCAATAGTAGATCTTGTTTGACCATTTCTAAATTTTGTGCTTTTAGAAACGCTTCCTTAAATAATGGATCTTTTAACGCTTCAAAATTAGGAGCAAAATCTCTTAGGTCATTTCCATTTGCCAGGTGCTCAAAGGTTCTTTTTAATTCTCCTTTTTGCATATCGTAATTTACCTTTTGGAATTCTAATTGCATCATTTCCTTCAAGGTAGCATCGGTTTCTTGTTTGATATTCATGATGCTTTTTCGAGTCTTATATTTTACAAGACGACCTTCTGAAGATTGTAATTTTTTCTTTACTTGATTCAGCTGCTCATCAATAAAAAACAATGCTTTATTAGCCTCTTCTTGATGTTCGTTTTTACAGTTTTCAATATAAGTTTCCATTAAGGTATTTATAAAAAGGGCTGCTTTTTCCGGGACTTTATGTTGGAAGTATAAATTGATGATTTGTATCTTTTTATCGACAGATCGAACAAAATAATTACTGGAATTAATAGCGGCCACTTGGGCCTTTAGAGAGTTGATTCGAAAAGAAAAAATATCATTTTCTTGAAGACTTGAAGGATGGTCTAAAAGGAATGAACTATTCTTATTCAACACTAAATCCAACCCTTTTAATTTTATAGAATCACCAACAACAATCTTATGATTTAGATCGAATACTTCTTTGTTCGTACTCCAAAGGAATTCATTATTTCCTACGTACTTTAAATAATAAAATTGATCGTAAGCTTCCTCCTTATTTATTTTATAATTGAGAAGGAAAGGACTATTCTGATATAATTCGATCGTTTTAATTTTTCCGACTCTAAAAATCTCTAACTCAAAATCTAGTTTTCTTAAGGTTAATTCTTTGAGTTTTTTTGATTTAAACATTTCTACCTCTGTCAAAAAATCTACGGAAGTAGCTCCTTTGGTTCTACCATCTTCTTCAAAAATGGCCAAATCTCCTAGATTAATATTTCGATTATCAATCTTAATGGATCCAGTAGATTGAAATTCAGGCACTGTATAAACCACCAACCTTGAAGCCAAAGTAACTGCACCAATTAATAGCAATACAATGATTGGTAAGCCTTTTAAAATAGGGACTATAAGCGTTTGATATTCCTTTTTCATGATAGATTATTTTAGGATTAAGTACACTGTTTGTTAAGTAGTATTACTTTACGAATACTGAAAAAATAACTGCGATTCCGGTTACAATGCTGGTAATCAGACTGGCTTTTCCTAAGTTTTTATCATCGGCTTTGGCCTTGGTGGCTCCTACATGTACAATATCATCGGGTTGAAGAATTATATTTTTTGACGGTAACATGGCGAGGTCGGTGAGATTCACCCTCAACTTAACAGATTGTCCATTAACGATTCGAACCAATTCGATATCCTCATTTTTTGAATAAGCAGTCAAGCCTTTGGCTTCTCCTAAAATTTCTACTAATGAAATCGTTTCATTATCCAAACGATATCTTCCAGGTTTATTGACTTCCCCCAAAACCGTGACAAAATGATTGAGTACCCGAATATTAATAATCGGATCTTTCAGAATTCCTGAATAGGTTTTTTCTAAAAAATAGTTAGCTTCTTTTACAGTCAATCCGGAAATTTTTGTCCGTCCAATTTTTGGTAAGTTTACTTTTCCTTCATTATCAAGTTGAAGCCATTTTCCCGTTGCTTCATTCGAAGTATAGACACTATTCACCGAACCAATGCTTAAATCGTTATGGTTCCAAATACTCATCGTTATCTTATCTCCAGTTTTTAAAACAGGTTCTACGGTTTTCAATAACTGTAAAGACAGGGAATCATTCAAGATTGGATTTTCTAGTTTACTGAATAATGGATTAGAGGTTTGACAAGACGTTAGTAGGGAAATCAGGAAAAGAAAAGTTAATACTCTAAACATGGCTATATTTTAATTACACCTTTCGGTATCGGTTACTAAATATTTTAATTATTGTCGGCAATAATAAATATGCAGTAAAGGTGCCACTCAGTAAAATGTCGTTAAATTGTTGATTGTCAATGTTTTATATAGTTAATTGGATCTATCTCCGTTCTAAAAAATAGAATTTATTCTCATTTTGAGAATCTTGGCACAAAATTAGAACCCACCTTAATAGACTATCTCTGGTTTATTTTCTAAAAAAAACAAAATCTCATTGGCATATGAAGTCTAAATTTTTACCTACTTGTATTTTTGTTGTGGAAGACGATCCGATGTATCAACGATTGGTAAAGTATGTGATGGAATTAAATCCTGATCATCAGGTACACATTTTTGCCACCGGTCAAGAGTGTTTACAAAATCTTCATTTAAATCCTTCTATTGTATCCTTGGATTATTCTTTACCGGATATGACAGGGGAGGAAGTTTTGAAAAAAATAAAAGACTACAATACAGATATCTCTGTTTTAATTTTATCTAGTCAACAGGATGTATCCACTGCGGTAAAATTATTAAGAGAAGGTGCGGCCGATTATATTACTAAGGATAGTGAAACCAATGATCGATTACTACACGCCATTAATCGAGTAAAACAGCAAAATTTACTAAAAGCCGAGGTAAGTACTTTAAGAGAGGAATTGGAAATTAATTATAAGGTTGACAAAAGTATTATCGGAGATAGCAAACCGATGCAACAAGTATTTTCTTTATTAGAAAAAGCGATTAAAACCAATATTACCATTTCAATTACCGGAGAAACCGGAACGGGAAAAGAAGTGATCGCAAAAAGTATTCATTATAATTCCTCCCGAAAAAAAGAACCCTTCGTGGCCGTTAACATGAGTGCCATCCCAAAAGATTTATTAGAAAGTGAATTGTTTGGTCATGAAAAAGGAGCCTTTACAGGCGCGAATACCCGAAAGCGTGGAATGTTCGAAATGGCCAATAAAGGAACTTTGTTCTTGGACGAAATCGGAGAGATGGATATCAATTTGCAGGCTAAAGTTTTAAGAGCATTACAAGAGCGAGAAATCCATCGAGTAGGAGCAGAAAAGCCGATTGCTTTTGATGCTCGCGTGATTGTAGCCACACATCGAAATTTACAAGATGAGGTCAGCGAAGGAAATTTTAGAGAAGATTTATTTTATCGATTATTGGGATTGCCGATTGCATTACCACCCTTAAGAGATAGAGGTAATGATATTATTTTATTAGCAAATTTCTTTTTGAAAAACTTTATTAAGAATAATGGACTTTCTAATCTGAAAATTTCTAAAGAGGCAAAAAATAAATTACTAAACTATTCCTTTCCTGGTAACGTAAGAGAATTAAAAGCGATCATAGATCTAGCAGCCGTTTTGACAAACGAAAATGAAATAGGGGAAGCAGATATTCGATTCAATAGTCCTAAAAAAGGTGCTCACTTTTTAGCAGATGAAATGACCATGGAAGAATTTAAGAAGATGATCGTGACTCATTTTTTAGAAAAATATGATAATGATATCGATAATGTGGCTAAAAAATTAGACATCGGAAAATCAACTATTTATCGAATGTTGAAAGAGGAAAAGGAAATGTCCATGAACTGAAAACTGTAGTTGCTACTTGCTAGGGTGTTCAATCTACGCAATAAAGACGAAAAATTTCTTCTTGTACTTTTTGACATTAAAATCGAGTTTTAACAAAAATTTCTGCTTGATAGAATTTTGTTATTAACTGAAATTGTTCCGGCTTAATGAAGTTTCCGACCTTGAGCTTTTTTCCATTCGGAGCATTAATAAAATGTCTTAAGACGAATACTGTGTGAGCTAAACAACCGCTAAATAAAATGTAAATAATTGATAATCAATTACTTAAATTTTGAAACTAGAATCTCACAGCGAGTTTATTCGGCTTGACATTTTATTATTGAATGAACGATCTCGAAGAGTCGAGCATGACAATGCGAGAAGTGAATGAACCGCTAAGCGGGCGGGTCAGCGAATTCGAAAAATGCGACAGGCGGGAGATTTTTTGTTT
>CALKJE010000410.1 GCA_937995675.1 uncultured Saprospiraceae bacterium | reverse complement strand
ACATTGACGATGTATTCATCTCTGGATGTACAAATGGAAGTACCAGAAATGCTGGAACAGTCCTCAACGCAACTACTACAGAAACAGCATCTATGCGCTTATTCCCTAATCCGGCTAACCAGATCCTAAACGTTGGATTTAACACGCCAGAAGCAACGGAAGTAATGCTACAGATTACAGACTTTAGCGGGAAGGTAGTGATGGTGAAAGAATTAACTAGCATCGCTGGCGAACAAATAGAAACTGTAAATACAGCAGACTTATCTGCTGGATTCTACTTTGCAAATATTATTACTCCTAAAGGAATGCAGACCCAAAAATTTGTGGTCGTTCACAATCCTTAGTAGGTAAAGCGAATTAGGAGTTAAGTTTCTAATTCACGGAAAAAAGCCTTCTTTCGCAAATGCGGAGGAAGGCTTTTTTGTTCTTGATTGATGGCGAAAATTCGCTAAATTTCAATTTTATTAGTTTTAATTTTTTTCTAAAGTTAAGCGCCTATCACTAGAATAAACATTCCAACGCATATCAAGGCCTATTTAAAATTAGAAAATATTACCATAATATTTATTTCATAAGTTAAAACATAAAAAATACTTGCCACCTAAAAAAAATAAATAATTATACTGCAAATACTAATGCAAGCAAAATTAAATACTAACTTTACGGGTAGTACAAAATCAAAGTAACACTTTTACTTAATCAGACAAACTTTCGAAAAAAGAAACCATTCTAGCCTAAGTTAACACGCTCTTATTTTATTTTTATTCCATCATCTAACTAGTTAGATGCAGACTTTGCATTCGTATTACTAATTTTTATAAAACCAAAAATTCATGACTACACGTTTATTTCAAAAGCTAATTGTATTGGCTTTATGCTTTAGTTTCACACTACAAGTGAGCGCCCAAAATCGAACCTGTCCTTCTCACGATATCTTGCTAGAACAACAACAGCAAGATCCAAAACGTATTAATAAACTTCGACAAATCGAAGAACACACCCAAAATTATATTAACCGCGCTCAACAAAGAGCCGTCAACGGAATCATCACCATTCCCGTTGTTGTACATGTTGTTTATCGTACCTCAACTCAAAATATTAGCGACTCCCAAATTCAATCTCAACTAACGGTACTTAATGACGATTTCAGAAGATTTAATAGCGATGCTAACGGTACTTGGTCCCAAGCTGCCGACTCAGAGATAGAATTCTGCCTCGCTACCGTTGATCCTAATGGAAATCCTACTTCCGGAATCACCCGTACCTCTACCAACGTTAGTGGATTTGGTACCAATGATGCGGTAAAATCAGCTAGCTCTGGTGGAGTAAATGCTTGGAATACTTCTGATTACCTCAATATTTGGGTTTGTGATATAGGAGGAGGAATCCTCGGTTATGCGCAATTCCCTGGTGGTAATCCATCAACGGATGGCGTTGTAAATGATTACCGATACTTTGGAACCAACGGTACTGCCACGGCTCCTTTCAACCTCGGTCGTACTATGACACACGAAGTTGGTCACTACTTAAACCTTCGACACATCTGGGGAGACGGTAATTGTAATGTAGATGATTTTGTTTCTGATACACCTACTTCTGATGGACCAAACTATGGTTGTGCGTCCTCTCACGTAAGTTGTAGCTCACTAGATATGGTTCAAAATTATATGGACTACTCTGATGATGGTTGTATGAATTTATTTACCACTGGTCAAAAAAACCGTATGCGTGCGATCTTTGATACTGGTGGTGCTCGTGCTAGCTTGCTTAACTCTGGCGCTTGTGGCGCAGCTACCGGACCTACTTGTAGTGATGGTATCCAAAACCAAGGAGAAACTGGCGTTGATTGTGGTGGCCCTTGTGCTCCTTGTCAAACTGCTTGTACAAACAACGAAGTAAACTTATCTATTACTTTGGACAACTACCCTGAAGAAACTAGCTGGACACTTACTACCGATGCGGGTGTTTCTGTAGATGCTGGTGGTACTTATGGCAATCAACCGGATGGCTCTACTATCGTATTTGACTTCTGCCTAACAGACGGTTGTTATGACTTGACCATCAACGATTCTTATGGTGATGGTATCTGCTGTTCTTACGGCAGTGGTAGCTACACGATTACTGATGGCAACGGAAACGTATTAGGTTCTGGCGGAAGCTTTGGTAGCTCTGAAACTTCTTCCTTCTGCTTCGGTGGTGGACCAGTAGCTACTTGTTCTGATGGTATTCAAAACCAAGGCGAGACTGGTGTTGATTGTGGTGGCCCTTGTACTGCTTGTGCTACTTGTGATGATGGTATCCAAAATCAAGGTGAAACCGGTGTTGATTGTGGTGGCCCTTGTGCTCCTTGTAATACTGGAGGTGGTTGTACAGATGTCGTAATTCAAGAAACTGATTTTGACAGTGGATGGGAAATCTGGAACGATGGTGGTTCTGATTGTGTCCGTTCTACGGCAGCATCTTATGCTAATTCAGGTACTAGAACTATGCGTTTACGGGATAATACTAACTCCTCTGTAGCAACAACCGATGTACTAAATTTAGCTGGTTTCGAACAAGTAGATATTGAATTTACTTATGTTGGAAGAAGCATGGAAAATGGAGAAGATTTCTGGTTACAGGCTTCTTTAGACAACGGTGCTTGGCAAACGCTTTTCACTTGGGCTAGTGGAACTGATTTCACTAACTTAGTAAGAGAGTTCGAATTTGTATCTATCACTGGAAACTTTACTAGCAATACTCGTTTCCGTTTCCGTTGTGATGCTTCTTCTAATGCAGACTATGTCTACATTGATGATGTATTTATCTCTGGATGTACAAATGGAGGTGCAAGAAATGCT
>CALKJE010000409.1 GCA_937995675.1 uncultured Saprospiraceae bacterium | reverse complement strand
ATAGCTAGTGTTCCAAAATCTCCAGTAGTCAATCCGGATAGATTTCCTACCAAAGTGTAAATAGCGTAAATTAATCCTCCAATCAATCCATATCGAATTGCAATTGGCCAAGGAGAAACAGTGGAAGGGTCGACCATGAGTCGGTCATCATCTAAAGTTGTCATAATTATATTGTTTTGATTAAAAATAACTTTCTACCTAAAAAAATTGCCACAAAGTCACAAAGACACGAAGGAATTTTCTTTATAAAACGCTCCACTTCTTTGAAGTTTTAAGAAGCTTAAACAAAAAACGTTCTACCCTAAAAGTAGCTTTCATTTCTGGGTTAACCCAAAAAAATCGACCAAATTTGGTATTTTACAGATAGGTGAGGTGAAAAGTGGCGCTTTTGTTAGGTTTTATGGATGTTGTCTAATAATAGTTCGGTAACTTTTGATAAATCAATATTTTCATTAATTGGTGAGCATTTTTTGCCTGTTAGCTGGTTTGCCTGTTGGCTAGTTAGCTTCTCTTTAACGTATTTTACGAATGAAGAAAGCCAACTAGCTAACCAGCAAACAGGCTAACTAGCCAAATTTATATTGCACTCATATCCTAATTAAAAATTACCATACCATTGTTTAAAAAATCTCTACTTTATTATTGTTAATCACTCCTAAGATTTTTCCTTTAAAGGTTTTTCCTAATAAAGAGGTATTTCGGGATTTACTCTTGATATTGGCTTTAGAATAGGTCCATTCTAGATCAGGATGAAAGATCGTTAGGTTGGCAGGCGTATCTTTTTTTATTTCTGGTATGGGTAGCTGTAAAACCTTTCTTGGATTGATGGCGAGCATCTGTACTATTTGAGCAACAGAAAATTTCTTAGCCAAGTAGGTATTCAATAAAGGATAAAGCGTTTCTAGACCGATGGCGCCAAATTTTGCATAGGGAAATTCCACCAGCTTAACTTCTTCTTCTAGTGGCATATGATTGGACGTGATATAATCTAAGGTTCCGTCTTTCAGTCCTTTGATTAAAGCTTTTCGATCAGATTTTTCTCTTAATGGAGGGAGGACTTTTAGATTACTATCGAAGTTTTCAAGATCTTTATCTTCAAATATTAGATTTAAAATTGGGGTAGATCCTGTAATATTTAATCCTCTATCCTTGGCTGCTCGCAATAGTGCTACGCCACCGGCAGTAGAGATATTGGTTACGTGTAATCTGGAATCTGTGTAGGCTAAAAGATCAATATCTCGTTGCAACATCAACTCTTCTGCAATCCCCGGAAAACCAGGCATTCCTAAACTAGTGCTCACCACTCCTTCGTGCAACTGTGCATTTTTACTAATACTATCTTCTTGTGGATGATTGATAATCAAACCGTTAAAGGCTTTTACATACTGCAATGACCGCAGCATCAAACCCGCATTTTGGATCGGATATTTTCCATCTGAAAAAGCTACGGCACCAGAATTATGCATATCGTATAACTCGGTTAAATCTTCTCCTTTACATTCGTAAGAGATCGCTCCAATCGGTAGAACATCTACTAGACTTTTATCGGTTCTATTTTGAAGATATAAAACCTCAGACTTAGAATGAATAACGGGTAAGGTATTCGGTTGACAAACAATGCCTGTAAATCCACCGGCTGCAGCTGCTTGAGAAACGGTTTGAAGGGTTTCCCGATGTTCAAATCCCGGATCGCCTGTTTGTACGCCAACATCCATCCATCCTGCGGAAACGTACCCACCAGCAGCATCGATTTTTTTCATTTTGGCCGTGGCCTTAATTCGGCTTTTAATTTCGACGATTTTTCCTTTTTTGATTAGAATATCTCGGACTTTACCATGATGCGTAGCACCTGGATTAATCAATGTTGCTTTTTGTATCAGAAGATCACTCATGAGGAGGTTTTGAGTTATGGGTTTTGAGTTATTGAGTTTTTTGGGTTTGGTTATTTTGGGAATAGGTCTAAGCTATCGACTAAGTTTAATTGCTCAAATTTACGGATACCTTTCCAAACTTCCTCGTCATTTCTACGATAAACTTGTGTTCCTTGTGGAATAATTAATAGTTCATCAATTTGAAATTGCTGACCAGCCAATTTAGGATGTCCCATGCTGATGCGCAGCCGATTGGTTGGGTTTTTTATTTGATAATTATGGGAAATTAATGCCCAATCCCCATCCATATATTCAATAGACTTACTGAGTCGATATCCTTGTTTTGCGACCCGCTTACCGGTTTCATTATTTATTTCTTCAATTTCCACAATCAATAGTGCTTGTAAATCTGCGCCAATGCGGTGCCAGTAACGAATGGAATAAAGATCGCCAGTCTTGGTGTTTGGAACCTGTTCGTCAAAAGCAATGGTGGCTGGAAAGCCGCTTCCTTTAAAACTTCCTGTTCCATCATAAGCATCTGGCGTTTTATTTTCATCAAAACTTTTATACACGAAATTTGGAATAGAATCCGTAGACCAAAAATCACCGTGCGCAAATAAGGTGCTATCCTGACTTTCTTTTACTGCCAAAATTTGTTCCTCTCTTACTCGATCACGAATGGTTTGTAAAGGCAAGCGATAGAGAATCAACCGTTCGTCTTCGTAAAATTGTGGGAGGTTCTTATAAACTTGATCATACCTTTCAGGAACATCTTTTAGATTTCCTTTTTCACCAAAAATCAATAAATCTTTATCATTTGGTAGATCATCTAAAATTGCTGGAATTCGATAAGGTTTAGAAATAAGTTCTAAATATTTATAAGTTTGAGAAATGGAAGTTCTTCCCATAAAATATCCCATCACGGGCAACTCGGATTGTAAAGAGGCCCAAAGTGATCGGTGCATGATCGGGAAGTGTGCTGGATAGGATATATTTTCAGAACCAACTATATACGCTGGTAATGGGATCATCGCTTGAAAAGAGCCCACGTCCAGATCGTCCAACCAAGGATTGTCTACTGCTTTGAATTTGCTTCGATTTTTTGGATGGGGTGCATATTTCCATTCTTTTTTTAGAAAATAAGAAAATCCATCGATCAATATTATTGCTACTAAAGTAAATAACAAAAATAACCGAAGAGGTTTCTTTTTTAGATTATTAAAAAAGTGATAGCCGAAATAAAAAGCACCAATATTAATTATATAAAAGAATCCCCAAGACAAACGACCAACGCTACGAAATTGACGATAAGGTCCGGCATAGGCTAGGTATTCTTTTAGTTGTGGAATCACAAAGGGAAAACCTAGCGATAATAGAAAAACAAATATTCCAGCGACCAATAGTATTTTGATGGTTTTAAAATCTTGAGGAGCCATGGTTTTTACCGGTGTTTTTATGGCCCATATTTTCCAACAAAATAATAAAGTTGTAAAGGTGAATAGCATGCCTATCAAACCAACATAACCGATATTTTCCAAATTGGGCGCATTACTCACGGGAAAATTAGATTGTACTAAATTTCCTAATGCACCTCTGCCCGGAAAAAGAATATTTTGCCAATATCCTCGATAAGCAAAAAAGCCATACGGCCATTCCGGACGGTCCGTTACGGGATCAAATAAAGTTCCTCCTAGATAAATGATTATAAATGGAATCAACACTTGAATGATGCCATGGGTCAGGACGAATTTTAAATTGGCCATCGAAAGATTTGATAGCAATTTTACTAGATAATAAAAACCTAGAATCAATAACGGAAGGATAAAAAGATAAAAGTGAAAGAAAGAACAGAATAGTAATCCGATGGCGACAACGAGACTTCTAAAGAGTGTTGGTTTATTTTCAAAACACATCAACAAATAAATGATCATTGGAATCAAAAAAGGATGTGCCAATCCATAGTGTCCGTCCATTCTAGCTATCTGAGGACTCATCAAGGTAATACCAATCGTAATCGGTACGGCATACCAAAGCGGCAGCTTTAATTGTCGAAAGATTAGATAGAGAAATACGCCTGATAACAATAAGGAACTGAGTAGGAAGTAATTCCAAATGCCCATAAACCAAGGCTTTAAATCTACCAAATGATCACTAATAAATTTGACTGAATTGGTCAGTACGGGAAGGTTGTCGGTATAGTCGTTGCGGTCGCCATACGGATAATTCATCCCCGTATAATGTGAATAGGTCGTATCGTGGGCTACATGATAAGAAGCAGCCATATAGGATCGAAATCCATCTGTTCCGTTTCCTAAAATAAAGCTATTTGGGGAAAGTACAATCGTTTGGAACTTCACGCCAATGATTACCGCTAGTAACAATACTACTAACCATAATCCCTTCGTATGCCGTTTGGTCTGTTCCATCCAGTGAAAATCCTTTTATTGCGGCGCAAATTACGGATAAATCTGCCGAATGACCAAGGTAAGGGGGGAATAATGCTTTAATGGATAATGGATAATGGATAATGGATAATGGATAATGGATAATGGATAATGGATAATGGATAAT
>CALKJE010000408.1 GCA_937995675.1 uncultured Saprospiraceae bacterium | reverse complement strand
TTTTGATAATAATCAAAATCCAACAATCGTTGCTGCGGAAGCTGCTGGATTTGAAGGTGGAATAACAGAAACGTATATTCAGGGAATGGATGGACCCAATACGGTAATTCAATTGCCATATATCACGAACTTTAAAGATCAAGTGATTGTCAATAACGCCGAACTTGAGGTAACTATTCGACCAGGTGCCGATGAAGAATTATATCCAACAGTTAATCAGATTACTATTTTGTATAGAAATGAGGAAGGTAATTTAATTACCATTGATGATTTTCTTTTTACAATTGGTGGAATAGGATTAGAAGCATTTGGTGGAATACCCGAAACATTTACGGGAGCGAACGGTGAAATGCTCAACAGATATCGAATGAATATTGGTGGTCATCTGCAAAGAATGATTAGTGGAGAGTTACCAAATGAAATTTATCTTCGTATCTTTCAAAAGAATGAAAGAGCTAATAGAGTTGTGTTATATGGTTCAGGACATCCTGACTATCCGGTAACCTTGAATGCTAATCTTACTAACCTAAACTAATTCTAACTTTAAAAATTTTTAATTATGTGTGGAATCGTTGCCTATATTGGAAATAAACAAGCTTATCCTATTCTTATTAATGGTCTGAGAAGACTTGAATACCGTGGCTATGATAGTGCTGGTGTTGCTCTTCACAATCAAGAGAACGGAGCTATGCACGTTTACAAACGAAAAGGTAAAGTGCAAGAATTGGTTGATTTTGTTAAAAACAAGCCAGTAGAAAGTACCATTGGAATTGGACATACTCGTTGGGCTACACATGGTAAACCAGATAATATTAACGCGCATCCACACGTCTCAGGGAATGGTCGTTTGGCAATTATCCATAATGGTATTATTGAAAATTATGATCCTATTAAAAAGGCATTGATGAGAGAGGGACACGCCTTTACTAGTGAGACAGATACAGAGGTGTTGATTCATTTAATCGAAGCTATCCAAGTGCGAGATAACTTGAATCTTGAAGAAGCAGTGAGGGTAGCACTATCTCAGGTAGTAGGTGCTTACGCGATTGTTATCATGGATAAAGAAAACCCTAATCAATTGATTGCTGCTCGAAAAGCCAGTCCATTGGTGATCGGAATTGGAGATGGAGAGTTTTTTATAGCCTCTGATGCTACACCAATTGTAGAATACACTCAAAAGGTAGTCTATCTTAATGATGAAGAAATTGCAGTGGTCAATCGAGATGGAGATCTGACTTTAAAAACCATTGCGAATGAACTTAAAACACCATTTGTTCAGCAATTGGAAATGAATATTGAGGAGTTAGAAAAAGGGGACTATGAATATTTCATGTTAAAAGAAATTTTTGAACAGCCTACCTCGATTACTAGTGCAATGGCAGGTAGAGTGAATGCTGGAGAGGGGTGGATCAGAGTAGGTGGATTGATGTCTACTTACGAAAAAATTGCCGCAGCTAAACGTTTTATTATTGCCGCATGTGGTACTTCTTGGCATGCCGGACTGATCGGTGAATATCTTTTTGAAGAATTAGCCAGAATCCCAGTTGAGGTAGAATATGCTTCTGAAATGCGATACCGAAATCCGATTATTGGATCAGATGATGTGATCATTGCGCTTTCTCAGTCTGGTGAAACCGCTGATACAATGGCTGCTTTAGAGATGGCAAAAAGTAAAGGTGCAACTCTTTATGGAATTGTCAATTCTGTAGGTTCTTCTATCGCTCGTATCACAGATGCAGGTTCTTATATTCATGCCGGTCCTGAAATTGGAGTAGCAAGTACTAAAGCTTTTACTGGTCAGGTGACCGTATTAGCATTAATGGCTATTAACTTAGGATATGAAAGAGGACGAATTCCACGCTCTTATTATCTTCAGTTAATCAATGAACTTGAACGCATCCCTCAAAAAGTACAAACGATTCTAGAAAAAAATGAGCAAATCAAATTTATTGCAGGTGAAATCAAGGATATTAATAATGCACTTTACCTCGGACGAGGATACAATTTCCCTGTAGCATTAGAAGGAGCATTGAAATTAAAAGAAATTTCTTATATTCACGCAGAAGGTTATCCTGCTGCCGAAATGAAACACGGCCCAATCGCATTGATTGACGAAAATATGCCAGTTATTATTATTGCAAATAACAAAAGTGCACATGAAAAAATTGTCAGTAATATTCAAGAGGTAAAAGCGCGGAAAGGTAAAGTACTTGCAATTGTTAATGAAGGAGATAGGGTAATTAGTGAAATTGCTGATTATGTAATCGAAATTCCGGAAACGGATGAACCACTATCTCCACTACTTTCAGTTATTCCACTCCAACTACTATCTTATCATATTGCCCTTATGCGTGGATGTAATGTAGATCAACCAAGAAATTTGGCAAAGTCGGTAACAGTAGAATAGACTTTTAAAAGTCTGATAACTTATTTTTAAATCATAAAATAGACCTATTATCAAAAGTTTAGCAATGCAGTATAATTCTAGTAAAGAAAACCTAGAGATGCCAGAATATGGTAGAAATGTACAACTTCTAGTCAATCATGCACGAACGATTGAGGATGACGAATTTCGTCAGGCTTTTGCAGAAAAGATCGTGGAACTCATGCACCAGATGAATCCACAAAATCGAACGATAGAAGATTATCGAACAAAGCTATGGAAACACCTTTTCCAGATTGCTCGTTTCGATCTCAAAGTAATGCCACCAGAAGGAGATCCTCCTACCAAGGAAGAATTCATGGCGAAGCCTTCGAAAGTACCTTATCCTAAAGCCGATGCAAGATTTCGACACTATGGAACCAACGTACAACGGATGATCCGTAAAGCACGTGATATGGAAGCTGGTCCTAAACGAGAAGCTTTTACAGGCGTGATTGCTTCTTATATGAAGTTGGCTTATCGTACTTGGAATCGAGAACATTTTGTCAGTGATGAAGTAATTAAATCAGATCTTATTTCTCTTTCAGAAGGAGAACTCTCTGTACGCGATAGCATTTACGTAGATCCTATTAACACAGCACGAGCAAACGAAAACTCGAAAGACAAACGCCGTGGTGGAAAACGTTCGAACAATAACCGTTCTGGAGGAAAATATGGACGAAATAACAACGGAAAGAACTATCGGCGAAAATAATTTTTGGCTCTGACTTTTTAAAAAAATACTATGAACACGGATGCCTTTGAAGTAACCGGTGGTATTTCGCTAAATGGCGAAATTATTCCACAGGGTGCAAAAAATGAAGCGTTGCAAGTTTTGTGTGCGGTCATGTTAACCGACCAAACAATTATACTCTCTAACGTTCCTGATATTCTAGATGTACAACGATTGATTGCTTTAATCAAAGGCTTGGGCGTCACCGTAATTAATCTTGGTCCAGGAAAATGGTCTTTTACCGCCAAGGATATCGATCTCAATTATTTTTATTCTACCGAATTTAGAAAAAATGCTAGCCGCATTCGTGGCTCAGTCATGTTGATTGGGGCCATGCTCGGTCGTTTTGGTAAAGCTTATTTGCCTCGACCAGGAGGAGATAAAATCGGTCGTCGTCGTTTGGATACCCATTTCTTAGCACTCGAAAAATTGGGCGCTGATTTTCAATACGATGCTGAAAAAAATGCGTTCGCTATTCAAGCAAAAGAATTAAAAGGTACCTACCTATTAATGGACGAGATATCTGTAACCGGTACCGCCAATATCGTAATGGCTGCTGCACTAGCTAATGGAACTACGCAGATTTATAACGCAGCGTGCGAACCTTATCTCCAGCAACTTTGTAAGATGATCAATGGAATGGGCGGGAAAATCTCGGGAATCGGTTCTAATCTTTTGACTATTGAAGGAGTTGATAAACTCGAAGGAACAGAACATCGATTACTTCCTGATTTTATTGAAATAGGTAGTTTTATCGGGTTAGCTGCTATGACCCAATCGTCTATTACTATTAAAGATTGTCGGGTCGATCAATTAGGAAATACGCTGAATGTCTTTGAAAGAATGGGCGTTCAGATGGAAATAAAAGGAGATGATATTCATATTCCTGCACAAGATTCCTACGAAATACAGACGTTTATTGACGGATCAATTATGACTATTTATGATGCTCCTTGGCCAGGATTTACGCCTGATTTGATGAGTATTGTTTTGGTCATGGCTACCCAAGCACGAGGAAGCGTATTGATGCACCAAAAAATGTTCGAAAGTCGCTTGTTTTTCGTCGATAAGTTAATCGATATGGGTGCGCAGATCATTCTTTGTGATCCACATAGAGCTACCGTTATTGGTTTAAATCGTGCTCAACAACTTCGGGCCATCGAGATGACTTCTCCTGATATTCGAGCCGGTGTTGCATTGTTGATCGCAGCGCTTTCTGCTAAGGGAACCAGTATTATTCATAATATTCATCAGATCGATCGAGGGTACCAAAATATTGATACCCGTCTGAATGCACTTGGTGCAAAAATAACTCGTATATAAGCTAAGCGTCCATGCCTCTTGCACCGCTCACTGCCGTTATTATTACCAAAGACGAGGCATCTAATATTACTCGATGCCTGAATTCTCTACAGACAGTAGCTGAGGAGGTTTTGGTAATTGATAGTGGAAGTACAGATAATACTGTCGCTATTGCTAGAGCGTTGGGAGCAAGGGTAATTTCCACAGAATGGAAAGGCTATGCACAAACCAAAAATTTTGGAAATAATTTAGCTTCCAATGATTGGATTCTTTCTATTGATGCAGACGAGGTGATTTCCCCCGAATTAGCCGACGAAATTTTAAACCTAAAGTTAACGCAAGGTAAAGCCTACCGATTCAATCGATTAAATAATTTTTTTGGTCAATGGATAAAACATAGTGGTTGGTTTCCTGATTGGAAAATAAGAATATTTGACCGACGAATTGCTTACTGGGTAGGGGAATATGTACATGAAAAATTAAAATTCTCGGAACCAGTTCGGATTCAAAAAATGGAAGGACTTTTATATCATTATAGTTATCAAAGCCATGAAGATCACTGGAATAGAATAGAATTATATAGCTCTTTATCCGCAGCAGAACTCTTCACGAATCGAGTTAAGCCAAGCTGGTTAAAACAAAAAGGAGGTCCTGTTTTTCGATTTTTTAAAACCTT
Organism: uncultured Saprospiraceae bacterium; assembly: GCA_937995675.1. GTDB lineage: Bacteria > Bacteroidota > Bacteroidia > Chitinophagales > Saprospiraceae > JALZUU01. The sequence goes on along the minus strand of CALKJE010000408.1, from coordinate 749 downwards.
TATTTTACAAAAAGGATTCTTAGATGGAAAAGCAGGATGGACAATCAGTAAGCGTGGAGCACGAACTGTGAAATTGAAATATGATAAGCTTAACAAACTTTATGAAAAACATAAAAATAGAAATGATTAAGCTTTTGTGTAATTTTACCGATGTTCGTTACGTTCTTAGAAAAACGCAATCTATGAAAATCTCAATCCATCTCTTTTTAGGCTTATGCCTCGTATCTTTATTATTATCTGGTTGTAAATCAACAGACAAGACGACAGGTGTTGAAACACCAATCTCTCCCTCTGGACTCAATTTTGTTAAGTCTGATAGACTTAGTAAGGTCCTCGAAAAAGCAAGTCGTACAGACCAGATTGTGTTTATGGATATTTATACTACTTGGTGTGCTCCTTGTAAGTTAATGGATGAATATGTTTTTACAGATCCAGATACAAGAAAGTTTATGAATGAAAATTTCATCAATTATAAAGTAGATGCGGAAAAAGGCAATGGTCAGACGGTCGCAACCATGTATGGTGCCAGTACTTATCCTACCTTGGTTTTTATTGATAAAAATGGAAGAGTCTTAGCACGCAGACAAGGAGCAACCACGATTACAGAATTGAAAAATTTAGCACAAGAAGCGCTCTTGGCAAAGGGACCTTAGGGACACGGAATAAATAACTGTCCGGTTTGACTTTTTAAAATTAATTTATTCTTCGTTATTTTTATCGGGAATCCAACAAGGATTACCTCAAAAAAT
>CALKJE010000407.1 GCA_937995675.1 uncultured Saprospiraceae bacterium | reverse complement strand
AAGTATCATAAATCGCCAACACTCCATAATAAATCGCCGCTAAAATAGCAATGAGCGAAAGCCAAAAATATTTTTCCGGATGGTACCATAAAATCACCGCAAAATCAATAATCAAAATGGTAGTAACGGAAATTGTCAATCGGCGAAAATGCTTACCACGACTTGGATAGACAAACTTAATAGGAACAAAATGTAGAATGGCAAAAAAGACGATCGCCAATATATTGGCAATAGAAGGAAGGTCAAAAACAAAAAATAAATAAAAGACGACCACATTCCACATCACTGGAAATCCGATAAAATAATAATCTTCCGAAACCATTCCTTCTTTAGAATAATACAAGGCAGAGACCAGTAAAATCAAAATGGTACAAGGTAAATTATACGCCTCCTCTACCAAGCCCGCTTGATGAAAAAAGTACGCTGGTATAATTGCGTAGGTGGCAAAGTCGATGATATAATCCATCGTCTTCCCATTCATATCAGGTAAGACTTCTTGGACTCGAAAGATTCGTGCAAAAGTACCGTCGATACCATCAATCACCAATGCTACCACCAACCACAACATGGCGCCTCGCCACGCCAAATCATTGATCGCTAAGATCGCCATAAATCCTGCGACCAGTCCACTGGCCGTAAACAGGTGGACAGACCAAGCCATTGTTTTTTGAAAAAAGGTAAATTGTTCTGGTACGTTATTGATTGGCGTTTCGCTCATAAAATTATTTTGCGGTAAGGTCTAATAACTCTTCTAAATAATGTTTTTCAATTCCAAAGCGCTTTTTAATCGCATCGATTTGACCAAGCAAAGCTTCCGTATCCACAGGACGGTCATGTCTTTGACCGACAATCATTAGATTTTTTCCAGTATGTTCGGTAGATATAAATTCAAAGATTTTGGTTTTATAACCTTGGAGTTCCATCAGTAAAGCTCGAATCGTATCGGTAATAATTTCGGCTTGTCTTTCTAATAATATTCCGTGTTGTAAAATCGGTTGTAAGTCTTCGCTTTTTGTAATGGCGCGACGAATTTGTTTATGACAACAAGGCGCACAAATGATCAACGCTGCTTTGGCATTGATCCCTTTATAAATCGCATCATCTGTGGCAGTATCACAAGCATGCAAAGCCAATAAAATATCGGTCTCTGGTAATTCATATTCTTGAATAAAACCAGATTCATAACTCAGACCTTTATAACCCAATGCTTTGGCAATGGAATTTCCTTTTTTTATCAATCCTTCTCGTAATTCTACGCCTGTTACTTTTACCGATCGCTCTAAGGTATGGGTAAAATAATCATAGAGCGCAAAAGTCAGATAGCCTTTTCCAGCACCCATATCAACGATGCGAAGTGGATCTCGATTTTCTAAGGCAGACTGTTGACGAATGAGTCCATCTACAATTTCCACAAACTTCTTTATCTGTCGATACTTATCGCCTTTGTCTTTTTTTACGTTTCCACTATTATTTAGAATACCTAATTCTACCAAAAATCTTTTATCGGCAATCCAATCTTTCTTTTTTCGATCATGACTACGCTGAGGTGCATCATCGGTCATTTTGGATGCTTGGACACGTAAGGTTGTTTTTCCATTACGGCGCATTTCTAAGACCATTTGTTTTTCAGTGGTAAAAAGATTAGCGATGAGATAATCCGTTTCTAGCAGCTGCGTAATTCGCTTTTCTGCTTCTGCAAAAGGATAATTTTTTGTAATGTCTTTGGTAGGAAATTGAGAGACAAAAGAAAGTTGCAACTTCCCTCGGATCGTCACCGGACGAATCGTTACCCGAGTAGCCGCCTCCACACCTTTTCGTTGCTTAGATAAGGTAAGCCTGATAAATTGATCGTCTGACCAGCTTTTCCGTAAGACTGTATATAATTGTTCAGACTGGTCCGACATTTAATTTTTAAGGATAAAAGTAAGAAAAATGCAGGAATTGGGATAGAATAAACTTCTAATTTAGAGCAAACACATCAAAACTATATTGTTTAGTTGTTTATGCGTTGATTCGTTTATGAAAGATTTCCTTTGGATTATTTATTTCAATTTTAGAAATAATGCAATAAACAAATAAACATTTTAAACGCATAAACAAGTAGTCAGCATTAGGTGCCTGTGACCTATTCTTGATTAGGATTAGTTATGCCAGTAGACTTTAATAAAAGGCTTGAATTATCGCGAAGCAGGTGTATAATCGGAAATAGGTTTAGTCTCATCAATCCGCTTGATGATCTTGGCTGGATTACCAGAAACGATACAATAGTCAGGAACATCTTTGGTTACTACTGCGCCACCACCTACAATACAGTGTGTACCGATTTTAACGCCAGCAGTAATCACTGCATTAGCACCGATCCATACATCGTCAGAAATGATAATATCGCGAGTGGTTACTTTATGTTCACGAATAGAAAGGTTAATATCTTTATAGCCATGGTTTAGGCCAGAGATCACGACATTTTGAGCTAAAAGGACATCTCGTCCTATTTTTACAGGTCCAATCACTACTGATCCGATTCCAATTAGCGAATCTTCTCCAATTTCTACGGGACCTACCACATTATTTACCACCGCATTAGATTCCACCATGGCTCGCTTCCCCATTTTAAACCCATGATTGGGTAAAAGGTCCATTCGAGCACTCCAACGTACAATAGAACTAAAGGGCCGTCGAAAGTACAGCGGATTAACAAAAGTTCTAATCCACCATCTCGGACGGTAATCGTTGACGGGGAAAATCAGAAAATTTGCCAATTTCTTCAGGCCAGGGCTATTGCGCAAAAAGTGGCTAAATTTATTCATTATGCGTTTATTGTAAAATAGTATGTTTTGATCCATTGCGGATAAGAAAAGATTAGTTTGTAAAGTTCTACAATTCTATCTCTTCCAGTTGTTAAATTCCCGTTAACCTTAGCCAAATAAAGCTATAAAGTTTACGGTTATTAGGGGAATATTTTAGGGTAAGATTGTTGAGTTGACAAGCAAAAAAAACAATGTTCTTTTTATTTGTTAAGGGGCCAAAAAACATAAATCAACAATGACATTAAATATTGTTAATATATATTTAAGTAAAGTTAATTCTTTAGACCCAAAAATTCAAGAATCTTATGATGTATTTTATCAGGTGGCAAAAACTCACCTTGGTCATCTGTACACTTAATTAAATGGAAATCTTCCTGATTTTCCACCATTTTCAAGTATTCCTGTCTTACCTTCTCTTGAAAGCTCAAATCTGCTTCATGAATATCTTTTTTACCATTAAGATAATCTCGATCTGCTCCTTCTCGCTCTTTGGTCAATGATTTTTTGACGGCCTTAAAAGGAACATCGAGATACAAAGACACCTTTGGACGAGGAATTTTATAGTAATTATACTCTATATTCAAAATCCATTCCCTTAATGCTGTTTTCTCCGCCTCATCCTTCAATTTTGCACATTGAAATGCAATATTGCTGTTTACATACCGATCAGCAATCAATATTTGACCATCTGTTAACCAATTTTTTAAGGTTTGAGCATGTTCATGGCGGTCAGCCGCAAATAATAATGCAACTAACTGAGGATGGACCTCATTAAGACCACCAAATTCTCCTCTCAAATATTGAGCAATCATATCTCCAAAATATCCCTGATTTAGTTTTGGGAAATGAATATCCTGAAATGGCTGCTTCTGGCTTCGCAAATATTTACGTAGCAATTCTAATTGCGTAGATTTTCCAGAACCATCCAACCCTTCGATCACAAAAAAATTTTCCATTATCAAATTTTACTTATCCGTTATTCGGCTCCACAAAGATAAGATTTTTGAAAAGAGTAATAGAAAAATCACCCAACACCTCGATAAGTTCTCTACCAAGACCAATTTATCGAAGATACTTGATTATCTTGCCGCTCGAAATATAAAACCCTATAGCAGTTTTGAATTTTAAACACCCGTTAGTTTATCTATTTACCGTTTTCTTTTTGACAGCCCTCTATTTGTATTTTTTTGCAAATTATGAGGTCGCTTGGTCGGGTTTCGTTTCTATGATGATATTCTATGGCCTTATCTTTTATTTTGGTCATTTTGCTACACGCTATCGAAAAGTCAACAACGCCGAAGAGGTCTTACTTGCGGGAAGATCTAT
>CALKJE010000406.1 GCA_937995675.1 uncultured Saprospiraceae bacterium | reverse complement strand
GTACGAATTTCTGCAAAGATACAGGAAAATTAAGAATTTTAGCCCAAATTATCTGGATATCCTTAAAAATCAAGTAGAAAAGAAAATCCTAATTTTATTCAAAACTATCCTGAATTCTGATTACCAAAGCCATTATTTTCTTACTACCTTTGTCAATAGCTGGAGTTGTTCCCTAAACTCCGCTTGTTTCTTCTAAAAAATTAAGGGATGATTCCCCAAGTGTGTCTGTGGGTTGGCCTTCCTTTAGGAATACAAGGTGCGGGCGGCAAGAGACACACTTAGTTGAACTCCTTAAAAAATTACATATTTTGGCAAAAAAAGAGAAAACAAAAACACGCAATAAAAAGGTTACTCCACTCATGAAACAATATGGGGATATTAAAGCAAAATATCCCGATGCAATTCTCCTTTTTCGAGTAGGTGATTTTTATGAAACTTTCGGTGCCGATGCGGTGACCGCGGCTCGAGTATTGGGCATTATTTTGACCAAGCGAAACAACGGCGGTAGCGATATAGAACTGGCTGGCTTCCCTCATCACTCTATGGATACTTATTTGCCCCGACTAGTTCGAGCAGGTTTTCGAGTAGCGGTTTGTGAACAATTAGAAAAGCCTTCTAAAGAAAAAAAGATTGTCAAACGTGGGGTGACCGAACTAGTTACGCCGGGTGTAACGACGAGTGATAAAATTCTAGATCATAAAACCAATAATTTTCTGGCAGCTTTGAGCTTTGGAAAAAAGGAACGATTAGGGGTTTCTTTTTTAGATCTAAGTACGGGAGAACTAATGGTCGCGGAAGGAAATATTCCTTTTGTGGATAAATTGCTACAAAGCTTCCAACCTTCTGAAATTATATTTTCCAAAAACAATACTAAAACCTTTACAGAAACATTCGGTACTCGCTTTTATACCTATCCCCTCGACGACTGGATTTTTACCGAAGACTTTACACAAGAACAATTGCTGAATCATTTTCAAGTGAAATCTCTAAAAGGTTTTGGCGTAGATGATCTGCCCTTGGCGCACCAATCTGCTGGAGCAAGTTTACATTATTTGTCTACCACGGAAAATAATAATGTCAAACATATCACGCGGATTACTCGGATTCAAGAAGACCGTTATGTTTGGTTGGATCGATTTACCATCAGAAACCTCGAATTGATTTACAGTCCCCATGAAACGGGTGTCCCGTTAATTGATATTTTGGACAAGACGATTTCTCCAATGGGCGCGCGCTTGTTAAAAAAATGGGTGGTGCTGCCGTTGTGTTTACCGGCTGCAATTCAAAGTCGTTTAGATACGGTAGAATATTTCACCAAGGAGTCTGAATTTCGAGAAGTGATTGGTCAAGGAATTCAAGAGATTGGAGATTTGGAACGTTTAATTTCAAGAGTCCCACTTGGAAAGATTAATCCACGTGAAATCATTCAATTGTCTAAAGCGAGTCAAGCGATTGGTCCGATCAAAGAAGCACTGACAACAGCCAAAAGCCCGGTGCTAACACAACTTGGTGAGCAGTTAGATCCTTGTCCTGAAATTATTGAAACCATTCAAAAATATTTACAACCAGAACCTCCGGTCAACTTGCACAAAGGCGGAGTGATGGCGGATGGCTTAGATGAAGAGTTGGATGAGTTGCGACATATCGTCAAAAATGGAAAAGATCTTTTATTAGAAATTCAACAGACGGAAGCGAAGCGGACTGGGATTGATAATTTGAAAATAGGATTTAATAATGTCTTTGGCTATTATTTAGAAGTAACCAATAAATACAAAAATAAAGGCTTGATTCCGGAAGATTGGACGCGGAAACAAACGCTGACCAATGCGGAACGATATATTACCGAAGAGCTTAAAAAACTAGAAGCAAAAATCTTAGGTGCGCAAGAAAAAATTCTAGTCATCGAAGAAAGATTATTTGAAGAGCTTGTTTTAAAATTGGCTGAATTTATTCCACCGGTACAGAAGAATTCTAGCAATATTGCTCGACTGGATTGTTTGTTGGCTTTTGCCAATGTAGCAATTCGAAATAATTATTGTAAACCAACAGTTGATGATTCTTATGTCGTTGATATCAAAAGCGGCCGTCATCCAGTGATCGAACAGCACTTAGATTTAGGAGATGCTTATGTTCCCAATGATGTGTTTTTGGATAATGACGAACAGCAAGTGATGATGATTACCGGTCCTAACATGGCGGGTAAATCAGCGCTCTTACGTCAGACGGCCTTGATCTGTTTGATGGCCCAGATGGGAAGTTTTGTTCCAGCGGAATCTGCTAGAATTGGCTTGATTGATAAAGTATTTACGAGGGTAGGAGCAACGGATAATATTAGTTCTGGAGAATCTACGTTTATGGTGGAGATGAATGAGACGGCGAGTATTATGAATAATATTTCTGATCGTAGTTTGATTTTAATGGATGAAATTGGACGAGGAACGAGTACCTATGATGGGATTTCTATTGCTTGGTCTATTACGGAGTATTTGCATAATAATGGAAAGTTTCGACCGAAGACTTTATTTGCTACGCATTATCATGAGTTGAATGAATTGGCGAATAAATTTGAGCGGATTAAAAATTGGAGTATTGCGACCAAAGAATTAGATCATAAGGTTATTTTTCTTCGGAAATTAGTTCCGGGAGGAAGCAATCATAGCTTTGGTATTTATGTAGCAAAAATGGCGGGAATGCCAAAGTCCGTGGTGGAACGGGCGCAATATATTTTGAGTCAATTAGAGCAAAAATCAATTCAAACAGAAGGAACGCCCTCTGATGTTCCAACCAAGCAGCATGAAAAAGGGGCGATCAAAAAACAATTGGAAAATATGGCTGCTACGCCAATGCAGCTCAATATATTTGAATCGACGGATCCTACTTATGCGAAATTAAAAGCGCTATTGGAAGAGTTGGATTTGAATGGAATGACACCGATCGAGTGTATGATGAAACTTAGTGAGTTGAAAAATCTTTTGTGATCGTGATTGATTAAGAGAATAAAGGATTTGCTGGTTAGCTGGTTTTTAAAATGAATGGCGTATCTACAGCAGGAGCTGTAAACTAACATTTGGCTTTTGGTTGGTCGTTGTGAAGATTGGAGGGTATAATTTTTTATATTAAAACTAGCTATTCCAGATACTTATCTTTCAAAATCAAAATCAAAGGCAAATTCAAAAATACTAAATGAGAAATAGTATTCTTTAAAGGGTAATAATTCTACTACATAAGACTAAGACTGCCAACAAAATGATAGAAAAGATAATTCTCAGGAAAATACGATAGAAGTGTTTGATTTTGCAGTTGAAGTTGCGCTTGCGCTTGAATTTTTTTGCCTTACCTTTCTTTAAATAGCTTCAGTATAAAAATGCCAGAGTCTCTATTATTGACTAATTGATAATTCAACTTTAGTGACTCTGGCCCACCTGATTTGGTACTTGTCAGACCAAATCCTACTTTGTACAGTGTACTAAAATTTCCCGTCTTTAAAATAAGATGGAAAAAGATTAGCAGGTGTTGTTTTCAGAAACTTTGGTTTTTTGGAGCTAGAGCTTATCCAAGTTTCCCAATTAACGGACTTTTAGATAAGTTCTAAAACAAGTTTCCCAAAAATAGGAATTTTAATTAAAAATTTTAAACTACTAGTACAAAAAGGGGAGAGTATTAAGTGAGTTCATCCTTATTGGATCTCTATTATGTTTTTAATTAATCTTTGGGATTGTTTTTATTTATCCACCTAGTTATTTCCTCTAAAACCGCTTCTGAAAAAGTTTCTTCTAGCATTCCATATTCGCTGACTAATCCAGTCTCACAAGTTTGAAATAAGTGATTGAGTTTTGGAAATTGTTTAGTAGAAAAATTCGTATTTCCTCCTTTAATTAAAGCCGCCTCGATCGCTTCAAGATTTTCCTTCGCTGGAACTTGTAAATCTTTTTCACCATTGAGTGCAAGGACGGGAATTTGAATTTTTGGGAGTACCATCGTAGGATCATGCTTGATAAAATTCATCATCCAAGGACTTGATAGTTGTTCCGCTAAACGATGCAATTGATCTTCTGGCATCAGGTTATTATAACTGGTTCTGAAATATGCAATCATACTATCTCTTACTGTTGAATCTTTTGGGTCTGATTTTAAAATTCGATCATAAGCACCTCCAAAAACCACTTGTCCACGTTCAATAAGTGGAGCTGGAAGATTACTGGCTTTTTCTATCGTTGCTTTTTGCAATAATAAAAGTTCTTTACCTCGCATTCCAGGACCCGCCAACAAAACGATAAAGCCAACATCATTGGATTGACTGGCAACGATCGGAGCAATGGCGCCACCTTCACTATGTCCAATCAAACCAATTTTACCAGACGAAACTTCTTTTCGACTCTTTAAATAATTCACTGCCGCTCGAACATCTTCCGCAAAATCTAGCGAAGTAGCTGCACTAAAATCACCTTGCGATGCTTCCGTTCCTCGATCATCAAAACGCAGCACGCCGATTCCTTGACGCGTTAAATAATCGGCTATTACCAAAAAAGGTTGATGACCAAAAATTTCTGAATTTCTATTTTGTGGACCGCTGCCACTGATGAGAATTACGGTAGGAAAGTCTTGTACGTTTTTCGGTAAAGTAAGCGTACCTGCTAAGTTGATTTGATCTTTGGTATTTCTAAAAGCTATTTTTTCTTCATAATATGGAAAGGGCGCTTTTGGCGTTTGTGGTCGAACTAAAATCGTTGCTTCTACTGTTACACGTTTTAAGTCAAGTGGAAGTAACGTACTTCTTTGGTTGAATTCACCTTTAATAATAGAATCGTTTTTTACGATTCCCATATAAGTCATTCCCAAGGCGCCCACTGATATGTTTAGCGTAGAATCTGCTA
>CALKJE010000405.1 GCA_937995675.1 uncultured Saprospiraceae bacterium | reverse complement strand
ACATCATTAAATATTGAGTCTGCTTTATTGAGTTCATTGATTTTTAGGTAATATTCTCCTACGTTGGTGATTGCTATTACAGCCTCTTTTTTGTCATTTAGGTCATTAAATAGTTTAATCGATTTGGCATTATCTATCAGAAAATCTTTGTATTCCTTTTTCTTATATTTTATTTTAGCACGTAATCGTAATGCCTTAGCTAGTAAATCTCTATCTTCAATGTCCTGACTTGAGTTTATTATAATATTTATCAAAGAGTCATTATTCGAATCTGACTCAAAAATACTTTCAGCTTCCGTTCTACTAATACTTTGTGCATATACTTGGACTGAACAAGCAATACTAAAAAATATTATTACTATTCTAAGGACATTCAATTTTGTGTAATTTTTTCTCATTAAAATCCTATCTTAATATAATACCTAAATTATTCTATCTATAATTCAATCCGTCTTAATCTTTGGTAACAACTCTTGCAAAAGCTCCTTATACTGCCCACTCACCGGCACACTATGCACTTCCTTATCTTGCAACACAAACAAGCCCATATCATCAAAGGCTTTTACTTTATGAATGTTAACAGCATAGCTCCGATGGCAACGTACAATGTCTTTTGATGCTAGTTGTTCCAGAAAGTTTTTCAATCCAGCAGAGATGGTATGCTCCCGTTCGGAGGTATATATTTTGGTGTAAGAACCCGCTGCCATTACCAAAGAAATATCACTGGAGTAAATCTTTTCATAGCGGTCTTTTACCCGAATGAAAAAATATCCCTTACGAGTGACGAAAGGACAATGTTCGGGTTCATTAACCTCTAGTTCTAATTTATTTTTACGAAAATTGGTCAAAGCAAAATCGATGGCTACATCAATTTGTGCTTTGCTGGCAGGCTTCATCAGGTACGCTGCAGGATGAGTAGACTTGGCTTTTTCTCTAAATTCGTGATCGGAAAAAGAGGTTAAGTAAATGATGGGAATTTCAACACCGGCATTGAGCTGTTGCATGATTTCAATACCGTTCTTAGCACTGCCTTTGAGATAAATATCTGTAATGCATACATCTGGTCGATTTTGACGATACATCGTAATGGCGGTGGTTGCATCTGGAGCAACTCCTGTGATTTGATAACCTAACTCGGTTAAATTTTCTTTTAGATTCTCTGCAATAATTAGATCATCCTCTATAATTAATACCTGGATAGACATTGGTTCTTTAGGGTTTGTTAGCACACAATATAATTATTTTCAAAGTAATTTTAAACTCAAGGAAACGATAAGTCGATTTGTCTTCTTGAATGGTTACTTTTTGTTTATGAATGCCTGTTTTTTCCTTTTGAAAAATTATTTATACGGATTGTATATTAGAGAAAGAGAAAGATTATTACACGATAGAAGTGTTTGATTTTGAGTTTGAATTTGCGCTTGCTTTTGAAAAGATAGTAAATATTTCAGCCGCAGTAATGATTCAACGTTTACCGCTCATTCACCAGCGCAATTTTATCACCATTCGCATTGACAGCCATGCGCGAAATATTACGTAGGCCGAGACGCGATAAATCTGCAACTTCTTTCCAGCTAATATCTTTTGCTCGATTGAATTTATAGATTTTGCTTCCTTTCGCCATTAGGACAGTTCCATCTTTTAGCAGCGTAAAATCCTCTACTCCCTCCAGCATAGCGGTAATCAATTCTGGTTGATAGGTAGACATATTCAGTCGTTTGAGTAACCAAGTTTTTTCATCAATCATATGAACAAAGGCAATATCACCATTTGGGAATCTACGTAAACATCGACCGACTTTAGAAGTAATGGTTGTCTGATCATTGGTGCCTAAATCTACTGCGACCAAGGTATGTGGTTCTCCGACTATAAAAAGCGCTAGTTTGTTTCTGGAAGACCATGCGTAATAGCCAACGCCCGTCAAATCTTCTAAGATGGCTGAACCTTCACTGGAACGGTCGTAAGGATATTGCCATAAATATTGCGTCTGATTTTCATCCGTTGCAACACGAACACAGGATACCTGAAAATCAGTTTTATTATTGGTTCGATTAGGAATATACTCTGGAGAATATTCACTTTCATAAGTTCCAGTAAAACGAGTTTTGATTTTATTGGTCAAATCGAGATGATAAATATCCGTTTGTTTTTCGCCCGGAACCTGTACGGTTAACATCATTTCATCATTGTCTATGAAAGCAGGTTGATTGTTATAACCGCTAGCATTGAAATTTGTTAAGAACTTTGGTTGGGTTAAATTATAACCATCAGAATCAGTAGCCACCAAATCAAAGAGATAGATATTGGTGTTCGGAGGTGCTTGAGCGGAGAGTGTCCAGCTTATAAGCGTCAATAATATGGCAATACTCGTTTTCATCATAAATTATGTTTAGACAAACTCTTGTACAGTTTGATCAGTAAAATTAGGAAACCGAATCGTCGGCTTTCTACACTACGATGATAGAGAATTTTTTTATAAAAATATAATTACAAGAGAAAAAAGTGTAGGAAGTCTAAAAACAATTTTAGCTTGAAAAGCATACTACTGGACATTTGCGGGTTTGAAGCTACTCTCCGGCGATACTGCCGGAGCTGGGAGGTTGCAATTGGAAGAAATGTCCAGTAGTATGCTTGAAAAGAAAAAATGAACCGTTCTACTCTTCATGAACCTTAATCACTTTAGAAAGAATTTCCTCTTTATCTACCGTCAGTTTTACAATATACACCCCCGAAGGAATGAAGTCATCCAGCTCATAAGTATAAACGCCACGTAGCATTTCTTCTTTGTTTCGGAAAACTTTAACCAATTTACCAGCGGTATTGAATACTTCTAAAGAGACTTCTCTAGTACGATCTAATTGGAAAATAATTTTTGCAGAACTAGTAAACGGATTTGGATAAACCCTAAAAGGAACCTGAACGACTGGCAGCGTCGTATCTTGTTCAATAATCACATCACTTCCTTCAGGTTGTCTGACTTCTAAAAATACTGGAGCACCTGTTAATTGAATCGTATTACCTAAGATTAATTGCTCATCAGGATTAATAGAATGATCCCAAGATTTTACAAAAATAGAATCGACAGGAATTAGTGGAGAAAAAGTATAGTCTTGTGTTGCCTGCTCCGTTCGGTCGATTACCGTTTCAGCCCAAAGCACATAGGTGAATTGATTCATTTCATCTTTAAATGCGGCTCCGCGAACTCCTTCAGGTAAAAGCATTGCTTGAGTTTCTAATTCATTATATGCTTTTTCATATAAAATATCTGAAGTTGTTTTATAAGCAATGGCAACATCATTAGGAACTTGTTGGTCCTCATCCTCTAGGTTTTCGTACATCCCCATCAAGTGAAATTCTGTTTCTGCTTCTTCTACTTTTCGGCTATCTGCCAAATTGAAAATACAAAACTGACGAACCGATTCTTCTTGTACTTTGATCAATGCTTTGATGATAAAATTACGTTGTGCTTCGTCTGTACCAATCGCTTCTCCAAAAGACTGTCTTGGAATATTACACTCCGTAATAATAAAATGCTTTTGAGGCATATTTACACCATAGCCATATTTTATAAGTACGTTTTCAAATTCTTTTTTCTTAGCGACTACACCATCTACCGCTGCATCAGAGTGTCGATAATAATCAAAAGCGAGTCGTTCCTGATTCCAGTCACGCATACTGCCATCTACGTGTGGATAGACATGAAAACTCATCACGTCAAAATAAGCTCCTCCTTTTAAAGGAAAATCTTCTGTTAGATTTCCACCATCTGGATTATCGGTGTTTCGTAAAACGGCATCTAAAAAAGAAGGATAACCGATCCCACCGATGGCAATGAATTGATCGGGACGAAGGGTTTTGATGACTTCATAACTGATCCGTAGGAGTCGAATATAGTTTTGAACCGGCGCTTGAATGGCATATTCACAAGGTGCTGGATCATTGATCCACCAGTTGCCTTCCATTCCGGGACGCTTCCATCCATTACCGACAAAGTCGAAATCAGGCTCATTCCAAATCTCCCATGTCCGGCCATAATCACCGTATCTTTCTAAAAGATTGAAAAGATATAATGCGTAATAATTGGTGTCATTTACGGGGGTACCATTTTCGCCATTGTCCCAAATCGGAGCATACATATTTCGGAATAATTCCGATGGACGATCGGCACAGTGAAAGGTAGAGTCTTGATGTGGTTTCGAGGGATATCCAATAAAAATGGTATTATTTTCAATCCCTAAAGTTTTATAATAGGCGTGTGTTTCAATTCGAATATCATATCCCCATTGTTCTAAAAAATGCTCAGGTAGAGCAGGTCGTAGGCTTCTAACTCCTGCACCATGGATTCCTTTTTCAGGACTTCCCGCGGCGAATTCAGCCAACTGGACATCTTTCCATGGAGGAAAATATCCCATATTAGAACCGTAGCCAAAAGGACCAGGATAAACAGCTACCGAGTCATTTGCAGTATAGGTAACTTGTGCCGTAACTGAAATGGTAGACCATAGGCACACCAAAAGAAAGCATAAATATTTTCTCATTTCTAAGTAAGTTTTAGGAATGACGATTTTCAACATTCCTTAAAAAAATTAGCTTTTGGGAAGGCTAGTGTACAAGTGTAATATTTGGATGAGTCTTAAATGAGGTTGTTTGAAAGTAGTTGCTTGTGTGAAAATAGGCTATTCTTAAATCCTAAATGCATGGATAGGTAGAGCAAATATAGGCAATTATTTAGTATTTCCTTTTCCATATATGACTTCAAAAGGACACTAATTAATTACTTGAATAAAAAACCATCTAATGTTTCTAAGCACATTAGACGGTTTTGAATCGATATTATTTAAGATGATTTATTTAAAAAAGCCAAGGAGCCTTAATAAATCCAACCCGTTAGCCACTAATACCAGCGCAATAACAATGATAAACCCGATTACGGTGGCAATTTCCATAAAACGATCACTAGGCTTACGACCTGATACTACTTCGTAAAGTAAGAACATTACGTGTCCACCATCTAGTGCAGGGATGGGCAATAGATTCATAAAAGCCAAAATAAGCGAAAGTGCTGCGGTCAATTCCCAAAACCTTTCCCAGATCCATTCTTTTCCGAAAAGGGTTCCAATTGAACCGAATCCACCAAGACTTTCTGTTACTTTGATTTTGCCCTTAAACATTTGTCCATAGGCTTTAAATTGAGAGGTGAGGAAATTCCATCCTTTTTTGATACCAGCTGGGAAAGATTGGACTAGCGTATAATCTTGTCTTTCTGTCTCGAAAAAATGTGGGTAATTATGTCGGTATAATCCAACGGTTCCCCTGTCGGTCAGCGTAAGCGGAACTTCGACTTTTTGATTGGCCCGTTCTACGGTGATCATCACTTTTTTTCCTTTTCTTTCTTTGGCAGCAGTCACAAATTGATCGAAAAAAGGAGTAGGCTGATCGTCTACCGCTACAATCTTATCATCGACTTTAATTCCAGCATCTCTTCCAGGACTTTCTCCTTTTTCGGGTACTTCTTGCACCACAAAAGGAAGTCGGGTGACAAAGAGTCGTTCGTTTTTATTTTTATAACTTGTTAATTCTGAAACCCATTTTTCATCAATTGGTAAAGTCATCTCTCTGCCATTTCGTTCTACGACCATTTTATCGGCTTCATTAAAGACAATTTCGGTCAATAGAAAACGATCACTAAATTTTTCCATGGGTTTACCATTCACACTGACAATTTTATCCCCATTTTGCAGTCCCATTTCTATTCCTAAGGAATCGGTATGAATTCCAAATTCTGCGTTGGTATTTGGCAAATATTCTTCTCCCCAGACAAAAAGTACCATGGCATAGATTAGAAAACCAAGGATAAAGTTAACC
>CALKJE010000404.1 GCA_937995675.1 uncultured Saprospiraceae bacterium | reverse complement strand
CGCTTTTCAAGATGATCAAAACGAAAAAGGTTTATTACTAAATACAAGATCTGGAATCTTTTTTGAATTCATTCCAGCTTCCGAAATTTTCAATAAAAATCCGACCAGAGTTTCCCTCGCTGATGTTGAACTCGGAGTTAACTACGCCATCATTCTAAATACCAATGCTGGACTTTGGGGATATAATATTGGAGATACGGTTCAGTTTGTTTCTAAAAACCCCTACCGTATTTTGGTGACGGGTAGAATCAAACATTTTATCTCTGCCTTTGGAGAACATGTAATTGGCAAAGAAGTAGAAGCCGCTATCTTAGCCGCGACGGCTAATGAAGATGTTCGCTTTACGGAATTTACCGTCGCGCCACAAATCACTCCGCCCGAAGGTGGACTTCCTTACCACGAGTGGCTGATCGAGTTTGAAAAACCACCTGTCGACTTAACCGCCTTTGCCCAAAGAATTGATCACTTCATGTGTCAACAAAATATCTATTACCAAGATCTAATCGCCGGTAAGGTTTTACAAACTTTAAAGATCACCGCTTTACCAAAAGACAGTTTTAGAAACCTCATGAAAACCCGAGGCAAACTGGGTGGTCAAAATAAGCCGCCTAGGTTGAGCAATGATCGAGGGATGGCGGAGGAGTTGAAAAATTTACGGTAGATATTCATTTTCTTTATTGAATCTTTCTACACAGGCTATTTTAGTACAAACAACTCATTTTTATAACATTAGTTTGGATAGTATTAAACAATCGGCTTATCTTCATCACAACATAAATACAACTTCTGATGAAAATGCGATACTTTCTCACCCTACTCTTTCTTTCCATCACCACCTTTCTATCCGCTCAGATATGGACGGCGGAGGTGCCGTACAAAACGACCTTTGGTCTAGCTACTGAAATTAGGGATTTTATTAAAACAGACGACAATGGTTTTTTGGTACTTATCCAAACTAGAGATTCAACAGCAACCTTTAATAAATCTTTACATACTATGATAAAATATAATGCCGAAGGAGAATTAGAATGGAATAAATCTTACGATCTTGGGGTTGATATACCTAATCCTTTTACTAATAATGGTGGAGTATCTCCAATTGAGGTCATTCAATTAAGTAATGACAATTACTTTATGAAAGGTCAGTCTGTAAAAGATACCGTAAATAGTTTCTATATATTCGTAACCAATTCAACAGGAGATAGCCTTTCTTTTCAAACAACTGAAGATTTCCATAATGCTCAACTGGTCAATAATCGAATATGGGCACTTAGAAGAGAAAACTTGCAACAATCTTTCTTAAGTGAACTAGATGAATTAGGAAACCTAGTAGGAGAATATCCAATGGAAAATACAAATTCTCTCAACCTACTAGTAACACCTAATGAATCTGTTTTCACCAGAACAAATCTTTTTTTCAGAAAACACAATTTAGTTGGAGAAATGCTCACAGAGCAGGATACCGATTATGTACCTAGATTTTTTGCTAATAATGAACTAGAGGGAATGACAGCTTTTGGTGAAAAATTCACCAAACTTGATGCTAATCTAAATATTATTTGGGAACTCGAATACGATGATCTTTATCCATGGGCTAATACCTCCATTACGCCCAACTATAAAGGCCTTTTCCGTACTACCTCTGACGATTATATCTTCTATGGATCGGTCTATGACGATTTTTTCCTTGATTTTCGCTTCCCTTACATTTACAAATATTCCAAGGACGGAGAATATATTTGGGGTGGCACTTACTCTATGAATACTTTACCATACACCTACGTAGCAGGTGTAGTAGAAGTAGAAGATGGTATCGTCACTATTGGTGGTAATGTTTTTGATGAAAAGATACAACTAGTAAAACTTTATCCAAATGGATTAGGAGTTCCAACCAATACCACAGATTTACCCCTTCCAAAAACTGATTTTCATGTTTTTCCAAATCCGGTAAACAATCAATTAACCATAGATTTTACGGAGGCTATCACTGGACAAATTCAGCTTATCAATGCACAGGGAAAAATTATGATAACGGAAAACATTGCTTTTTCAGAAATACATAAGATGAGTTTACAGGATTATCCAGTGGGACTTTATGTCGTCAAAGTGAGGTCAGAAGAAGGATTTTTTACTAGTCAAATAATTACAAAAGAATAAGCGAGAAAAAATAAATCGTTATTTTGGTCTCATGAAAAATTCCGCAACCTACCAACACAAAATTCTAAAAAATAAAAACGGAAAGTTCACCTCCCTAACCGATGAACTAGCTATCGAAGAACCCTTAGAAATTCAACTCTTATTTGGTCCCGCCAACCAACGAGCACGCAAAAGTATTTCCGTCACCATGCGCACCCCTGGTTATGATTTTGATCTAGCGGCTGGCTTTTTATTGACCGAAGGAATTATTCAATCGGGTGCGGACATTCAAAAAGTCGCTTATGCACATTCTCCAGATCCAGAACAATTTGAAAATACCGTGGTCGTCGTTTTACATCCTACCGTTGAAGTCGATCTTAATCAACTTGAACGACATTTTTATACCTCTTCTAGTTGTGGCGTTTGTGGCAAGGCTTCCATCGATGCTATAACCGTAAAGTCTATTCCAAAACTACCATCCGCTACGCCAAAAATTTCCGCAACACTACTCCATCAACTACCCAATCATCTACGAGAAGTTCAGGCCGTTTTTGATAAAACCGGTGGTTTACATGCTGCCGCTCTTTTTGATTGGGATGGAAAATTACAGAGTTGGCGAGAAGATGTCGGACGACACAATGCCGTCGATAAATTGATTGGTGAACAAGTTTTAAAAAACAATCTCCCCTTATCTGAATCACTCATCCTAGTCAGCGGTCGCGCTAGCTTTGAACTCATTCAGAAATCTCTGACCGCAGGCATTCCGATGCTCGCCGCAGTAGGTGCACCTTCGAGTCTCGCCGTACAATTAGCTGAGCAACATGGAATGACCTTGATAGGTTTTTTAAGGAATGAGCAGTATAATGTTTATTGCGGAGCAGAACGGTTGAGGTTGTAACCCGTAGATACAACCCGTAGATACAATTCATGAATTGTATTTACGGGTTACAGTTTCACACCCAGTTTACAAAGAAGTACATCCAATCTAATAGATTTTTTATATCTTGAACAAGATTACGTAGAACACGTATTCCTTATAGCCAATAAATAAAACTAAATACAGAACAAAATCCATAAAATTAAAGATTACAGGCATAAGAAAGTCAAATTTCCTTAAAAAAGCCTTTGTGCCTTAGCGCCTTTGTAGCAATTATTTTTTGTTCTATACCAGTAAATAAAAGTAAATCACCCATGTCTAATCCTAAAGATAAATTACACGCAGTTCCACCACCGGAAAAAGAAAACATCAAAGTTTCTCAACCAGAAAACTATGCGGCGGGAATAGCGGCGCTTACTGCCGTAGCTGCTCAAGCCAAAGGAGAAATGACCGCAAAAAAATGTAGCTCCACTTTTTTTGCCGTCAACCAGATGGAAGGATACGACTGTCCAGGTTGTGCTTGGCCCGATCCAGATGACCACCGCTCTCCGCTCGGAGAATACTGTGAAAATGGAGCAAAAGCCATCATCGAAGAAGCGACTGAAAAAAGAGTAACCCCTGATTTTTTTAAAAAATATTCTATCCAAGAAATGACGACTTGGACCGACTATAAAATTGGAAAAAGTGGTCGTATTACCGAGCCTGTTATCCGTCGGGCAGGAAGCGATTATTATGAGGCGATTAGTTGGGAACATGCTTACCAGATGATTGCTGATCATTTACAAGGTTTGGACGATCCAAATCAAGCGGTATTTTATACTTCTGGAAAAGCCAGCAACGAAGCAGCTTTTTTATACCAATTATTTGTTCGACAATATGGCACCAATAATTTACCTGACTGTTCTAATATGTGTCACGAGTCAACAGGTGTCGCATTAGCCGAAACTACCGGAATCGGAAAAGGATCTGTTAAGCTCGAAGATTTTTATATTGCAGACCTTGTGATCGTCATCGGACAAAATCCCGGCACCAATCATCCTCGTATGTTATCTGCTTTAGAGATTACAAAGAAAAAAGGTGGAAAAATTATGGGAATTAATCCGCTAAAAGAAGCAGGATTACAACGTTTTAAAAACCCACAAAAACTAAAAGGTTATTTACGAGGTACTAGTTTGATGGATTTACATTTACCGGTAACCGTCAATGGAGATCTTGCTTTGATTAAAGCGTTTATGTATTTGCTTTTACAAGAAGAAGATAAAGCGCCGGGCACTATTTTCGATCAAGAATTTATTAAAAACAATACCAGCTATTACGAAGATTTTATCAACGATCTTAGAACCAGCGACTTTGATTTTTTAGTACAATCTTCTGGTGTCAGCGAAGGAAAAATCAGAGAAGCGACGCAGATGATCAAAGAAAATAAAAAGATTATCATCTGTTGGGCAATGGGCGTCACGCAACACGAAAATAGTGTCAACACCATCCGAGAAATTGTCAATTTATTATTACTCAAAGGTAGTATTGGGAAACCAGGTGCGGGCGCTTGCCCCGTTCGTGGACATAGTAATGTACAAGGCGATCGAACCGTTGGTGTTTGGGAAAAACTTAAGCCAGGATTACGGGATGCTTTAAAGAAAAATTTTGATTTCGAACCACCTACGGAGGATGGATTCCATGTTGTCGATTCTATTAAAGCGATGGCGGAAGGTAAAGTAAAATTCTATTTAGGCCTCGGTGGGAATCTACTTTCTGCGGGACCTGATACGGAATATACCGCGGCAGCTTTTCAGAAATGTGAACTCACCGTACAGATTTCTA
>CALKJE010000403.1 GCA_937995675.1 uncultured Saprospiraceae bacterium | reverse complement strand
CTATGCGAAGCAGGGGTTGAAAATAAATATTTGAATTAAAAAAACATCATCTTCTAATTGAATTTGGGGTGTTTTGCTCCTGGCTCCTGGCTTGGCCACCCGTCCCTTCGGGTTCACTAATTAACATTAGCTCATCCTCTTTTATCGCGATAGAAGGGAGCAAGAAGCCAGAAGCAAGCGGCAAGAAGCAGCTTCCAAAGCCCTTTTTTATTTTTAATTAGAATTCAACTCCTGATTAGTATTATTTAACTATTAATAAAGCGACTTATCTTCTTTATCTGCCCAATTTTTAAAGACTTGTTGACCTTCCGATTGTAAAACTTGCTCCATAGAAATTTTACGTTCGTGAATCGGCAAAGGGATCTCGTCATAAATAAAGGCATCATCAAAGTTGATATTTGCCGCATCTTCTCTCGAACAAGCATAGAATATTTTTTCAGGTCGTGCCCAATAGATCGCACCCAAGCACATCGGGCAAGGTTCGCAGGAAGTATAGACAATACATCCATCAAGTTGGTAGGCTCCAATATTTTTACAAGCATCTCGGATTGCGACCACTTCGGCATGTGCCGTAGGATCATTGGTAGAGGTAACTTGGTTGTTACCGCGGCCAATAATTTTTCCATCCTTTACGATGACTGCGCCAAATGGACCGCCATCATTATTACTCATTCCCTTTTGTGCCAGCTCGATGGCTGCCCGCATAAATTCTTGGTGTTGATCCTTCATTATTTCGTCTTATAATCGTGTCTCTCCTATAATTTGGTTGACAAACTTATTGTGAAAAATTAATTTTTGTATAGAAGTTATTCAGAAATAGATAGATGATTTAATTCCAAGTCATTGATTCTCAATACTTCGTCTAATTTTCTTTTACATAGCTTTGGCTATGCAAAAAAATGGAGACTCGTCTTGAAAACCAAGCACTTACAATTAATTTCAACCTCTATTTCTGAACAACTTCATAAAAATACCATAATTTAGCGAATCACAAATTGAGAAATTAATCGCTAAACTCCCTTTTATGGAACCCTTTTTTACCAATGATGCCGTTGTACTTGGATTATTACTGGCAGTATTAGCTGGAATTTTTTATACCTCACACCTAGATCATCCAGGTTGGAAAAAATTTTATACTTATGTTCCAGCGCTTCTGCTTTGCTATTTTATCCCTGCCCTACTCCACTGGCCACTGGGTCTTATTGCCGCACATTGGTACGATTACGACTTAATAGACTTTCTACAAAAAAATGGTCATGCCGTTCCAGACTTGAGTATGTCCTATTCAGAACTAGAGCAATATTTTAAAGATCAAAATCTAAAGAAAGCGACGGATGGGTTTAAGCATCATTCACAATTATACTTTGTTGCTTCTCGATTTTTGCTGCCAGCATCTCTGGTTTTGTTATGTTTAGGAATTGATTTTAAAGGATTAAAAGATTTAGGGCCGAAAGCATTAATTATGTTTTTTGCCGCTACGGTAGGAATTGTCATTGGTGGTCCTTTGGCTTTATTTATTGTATTAAATTTTGCAGGTGGAATTATTCCAGCCGAACCAGATCAAGTCTGGCGTGGACTGTCTACCGTAGCTGGAAGCTGGATTGGAGGTGGCGCAAATCAAAATGCCATGGCCATTATTTATGAAGTAGATGATGCTCCTATTTTTCCAACCATGATTATTGTGGATGTCGTCGTGGCCAATATCTGGATGGGATTTTTGCTCTATGGTGCAAATATTTCGGAGCGGATGGATGCTTGGTTAAAAGCAGATAGTTCGGCTATTGAACGGCTTAAGGAATCTGTGGCGGCTTATCGAGCAAGTATTCAGCAAATACCTACCACTACTAGTTTGATGGTTTTAATGGCGGTCGCTTTTGGTGGTGTAGCACTGGCACATTGGGGAGCTGATTCGATTACTGGTTCCATGTCGGCAGAATTAAAAGCAACCTTAAGCAGCTATAGATTGAATTCATTAATGTCTCACTTTTTCTGGTTGATTGTGATTTCTACTACCGTAGGATTGGTTTTATCTTTTACAAAAGCTCGTCGTCTCGAAGGGGTCGGTGCTTCTACTTGGGGATCTATCTTTATCTATATG
Organism: uncultured Saprospiraceae bacterium; assembly: GCA_937995675.1. GTDB lineage: Bacteria > Bacteroidota > Bacteroidia > Chitinophagales > Saprospiraceae > JALZUU01. The sequence goes on along the minus strand of CALKJE010000403.1, from coordinate 8,770 downwards.
TTGGTCGTAACGATTGGTATGAAAATGAATCTCGGAGAGGTCTTAGACAACCTTGGATTATTTGCAGTTGGGATTATCTGGATGTTGGTTCATATCATCATTCTACTCATAACAGCGAAAATTATTCGTGCCCCATTTTTCTTTGTGGCAGTGGGTAGTCAGGCCAATGTTGGAGGTGCTGCTTCGGCTCCGGTGGTCGCTTCAGCGTTTAGTCCGTCGTTGGCTCCAGTGGGAGTTTTAATGGCGGTATTGGGATATGCGTTGGGGACGTATGCGGCGATCTTATGTGCGGAGATGATGCGGATGGTAGCGGGGGGTTGATGGGTTGAAACGCTTCGCTTGTTGAATTGTTGAATCGCTGCGCTCGTTGAATCGTTGAGGTTTCCCTTTATAGCAGCGAGGTAAAAATCATCGAATGTAAAAGAATAGCGAAACCTAGTTTTGTAATTCTACTTCACCTTATCCAACAACTCCAATGTCAGTCGAGGAGGCATTTCGGAGCAGGTTCTTTTGAGAGAAGAACCGAGTCTTTTTTTATCAATAGCTTGATCGGTTTGTTTTTTCTTAGCGCTTTTGGCGCAGAGGATCGCTCCATCAAATGCGACTTGAACTTTATTGACGGTGGCATCAAATGCTTTGTTGTCGCCTGCGTCTAGATATCCTTTCATTTCTGTATTAAGTGCGATAGATTCACTGGCACAATTACAAAGGTCTTTGGCCAGTTTTTCGTAATCAAGTTGACTGCTTTTTCCAGTGGTACCAGCTGAGTCAGATTGACAAGCGGTCGCAAAAATTAATAAGCAGCAAACAACAAAAATGGACGAAATTCGAATTATCATGTCTGGTAAAAGTTTAAGCGATTTTTTCAACAAAAACGTTATCGGCAAATTTTTTAGAGATGGTTACTTTTTTATCATCAAAAGCGATGAGCATAGATAGATCAAATCCTTGAATGTCTTCTACGAATACTTCACTACTCAGTACCAATCCGATTTTAGAAACGTACTGCAAAAAAGAAACGGAACTATCTTTTACAGAAGTCAAGCGACAACGATCTCCAATTGCCAAGGACGAAAGTGTTACCTTGGGTGTAATTTTATATTCTCCTTTTTGGTTGGGAATTAAGGCGCCGTGTGGATCTTTTTCTGGGTAACCTAAAAATTTATCTAGTTCTAGAATTAGTTTGGGTGATTGAATATGTTCGAGTTGCTCTGCCACATCGTGTACCTCTTCCCATTTAAAATTCATATGGTTACATAAAAAAGTTTCCCAGAGTCGGTGCTTACGTACTAGCCAGATGGCAATCTCTTCTCCTTCTTTTGTCAAGGCTAACTTCCCGTATTTTTCGTAACTGACCAATGCTTTACCTTTCAGTTTTTTTAGCATACTACTCACCGAAGCTGGAGAGATATCCAGATACTCTGCTAGTTGACTACTTCCCACACGTTCGTCACCACTTTCTATAATTAAATAGAATAACGCTTTGAGATAATCTTCTTCTGTTTTCGTTAAAGTCATGGACTAAAGCAGTAAATTAATATAGCAATGAAAGTCGGAGTCTACTCTAAAAAGTGTATTTCTCGCAAAATTTATCCCAAACTTGTTTCGGGGGAACGCAGAGGCGCAGTACCTGTTCCGAACTTGTTTCGGAAGATTATTTAACGTCTATATCTTTTATCGCAAAGCAGATACATAAATTATGTTTTATTGCTTATTTTTTTTAAAAATCTATTTTCTTAATTTTTAGGATAAATTCAAGCCTTGATTATTACACAATCAGAATTATAGAAGTCGAACTTCCGCCCAATATTCCGAGTTGAAAATCAAAATTGAAAATTCAATATTCCCTACTCCTCTTCTCCGCTCATTACAGGACTCTCCTCTCCTGCCGATAGCCAAAAATTATTTATACCTACTCCTTGAATACAAGTAACTCGTTGGAGATTTACTAATTCTAATAATGCTAGAAAATTAATGATCGCATGCATTCGGTCTTCACAATCTCCAAACACGGATTCAAAATTAATTCGCTTGAATTGCTTGATTTTAGCCAGAATTTGAATTTGCTGACCAGCAACTGTTTGGTTATAGGTAAAGACTTTATGAACTGCCTTTTTCTTTTTATCTTCCAAACGATTCATTACCCGCTGGAAAGTCTTCATTAACTTATAAAGCGTCAATGATTCTAATTCTATATCTACCAAGGCTGTTTCTCCAATCTTGCGTAAATCTTTGGTCGTATTTCCTCGAATATTTCGCAAACTACGATCGGCTTCCATCTTACGCATATCCTCCAATACACTCTTATAGCGCTTATATTCCATTAGACGCTGAACAAGTTCTTCTCGCGGATCGATCTCATTACCTTCTTCATCAATTGGTTTACGAGGAATCAACATTTTAGCTTTGATTCGCATCAAAGTAGCCGCTACTAAGATAAATTCACTAGCCAAATCAATATTTAGCGATTCCATCATTTTGATGTATAGCAAAAATTCATTGGTAATATCTGCTATTGGAATATCATTGATATCCAGCTCATCGCGCTCAATAAAGAACAACAATAAATCAAACGGTCCTTCAAATTGAGGTAACTTTATCGTATATGTAGCACTCATTCTGGAATTTTATAAAAAAAAGGTACTAAAATAGAAAAACAAAGGTACTAAAAACAAAACTTGCAACGGAGAGAATCGTAGGAGAATTTAGCGCTTTCTCACAAAAAGAAAGGAGACAAAAAGTTACTGGATTTAAGGTATTTTTGTCACGCATATACTGAAGTTGTTTAAAAACTCTCAAATTATCTTCGGACTGATAAAATTTAGAATTTTTAAGCAACTTCATAACCAAATTAATAATTCTACTATGTCCAACCTTACCAAGCCTGTTTTTAAATACAAAAAGGGTCGTATCAAGAAAGATACTTTGATTGATCTTTATAAAGGGATGCTTTTCCCACGTATGATCGAAGAAAAAATGCTGATTCTACTCCGTCAAGGGAAAATCAGCAAATGGTTTTCAGGAATTGGACAAGAAGCTATCTCGGTAGGTGCTACGTTCGCCTTAGAATCTGACGAGTTTATTTTCCCAATGCACCGTAATCTTGGTGTTTTTACCAGCCGTAATATTCCACTAGAACGATTATTTGCGCAATGGCAAGGAAAAGCGATGGGTTTTACCAAAGGAAGAGATCGTTCTTTCCATTTTGGAGCACCCGATTATCATGTAGTAGGAATGATTTCTCACCTTGGCCCACAGCTTTCTTTAGCAGGTGGTACGGCATTGGCGCATCAATTAAAAAAAGAAAATAAAGTCTCTCTAGCTTTTACCGGAGAAGGTGGAACCAGTGAAGGAGAATTTCACGAAGCACTCAATGTCGCTGCCGTATGGCAGTTACCTGTTATTTTTATTATTGAGAATAATGGATATGGTTTATCAACGCCAGCTAGCGAGCAATACCGATGTGAGCACCTCGCCGATCGTGGTAAAGGTTATGGTATGAAATCTATGACCATTGATGGAAATAATATTTTGGAAGTTTATAACACTATTAATAAAGTCGCTAAAGATCTTCGTAAAAATCCAGAGCCAGTGCTGATTGAATGTCAGACTTTCCGAATGCGAGGTCATGAGGAAGCATCCGGTACGAAGTATGTTCCAAAAAAGTTAATGGAAGAATGGGGCGCTAAAGATCCTTTGGATAATTATGAACGTTGGCTAGAAGCAGAAGGTATTTTAACGGAAACGGATATCGCTGCTATCCGAAAAGAAAATAAAGCGAAAATTGAAGCAGCACTAAAGATTGCTGGAGACGAACCTACGGTTACGCCAAATTTAACAGAAGAACTGGCAGACGTCTATGCACCGTTTGAGTTTGTTGAAACAACGCCAAATAGCGATAAGCAGACAGATAAAAGATTTATTGATGCTATCTCCGATGCCTTGCGACAAAGCATGGAAAAGCATGACGACCTAGTTTTGATGGGACAAGACATCGCAGAATATGGTGGTGTTTTTAAAATTACAGATGGCTTTGTACAAGCTTTTGGTAAAGATAGAGTTCGAAATACACCGCTTTGTGAAAGTGCTATTTTAGGAATTGGTTTAGGGCTGAGCATCAAAGGAATGAAAGCGATGGTAGAAATGCAATTCGCTGATTTTGTTACTTGCGGTTTTAATCAGATTGTAAATAATTTAGCGAAACTACATTACCGTTGGGCGCAAAACGCCGACGTTGTTATTCGAATGCCTTGCGGAGGTGGTATGGCTGCTGGACCTTTTCATTCTCAAACCAACGAAGCATGGTTTTTCCATACACCAGGTTTAAAAATTGTTTATCCTTCTAATCCATACGATGCTAAAGGATTATTATTAGCGGCGTTAGAAGATCCGAATCCAGTCTTGTTTTTTGAACATAAGGCACTCTACCGAAGTATGACCGAATCAATTCCAGATGATTATTACACGTTAGAAATTGGAAAAGCGAAAGTAGTTAAAAAGGGCACACATGCCAGCATCATTACGTATGCACAAGGTGTGAATTGGGCAAAAACGGCGGCAGAAGAAATGGGACTTGATATCGAAATTCTAGATTTACGAAGTCTTATGCCACTCGATTACGATGCTATTCGAGCAACCGTTGCAAAGACCAATCGCGTATTAATTTTGCACGAGGATAGTTTAACAGGTGGAATTGGTGGCGAGATTTCTGCTTGGATTTCAGAACACTGTTTTGAGCATTTGGATGCACCGGTCGTCCGATGTGGAAGCTTAGATACTCCGATTCCTTTTTCTAAAGATCTAGAAAAAATGTATCAACCAGTGGAAAGATTCAAAGAAAAACTAACCGCTTTGTTAGCTTATTAAGATTATTGAAAAATATTATAAATGCCCCCTTTCTCTTTGAGATTGGGGGTTTGTTGTTTTAATGATTTGGATTAAGAATCCCATATTCTACGATATCTCTAAATTCTCCTTCTTTTAATACATGGTCCCGTCGAAGGCCTTCTTGGATCATTCCATTTTTAATCATTGTTCGTCCTGAGGCTGGATTCTTGGTGAAGTGAATCGCGTGAATTTTGCGAAGATCTAATTTTTCAAATCCAAAATTAATAATCCACCCTATTGCTTCGGTCATTAATCCTTGATTCCAGTAGGTTTCTGACAGCCAGTATCCGAGTTCTGCTTGACGGTGCGTTGGATTAAGATGTAATCCGATTCCGCCAATCAATTCTCCTACTTCTTGATGTTGGATCGCAAAAATATAGACCTCTTTCTTTTTAAATCCATCCTCGGCCATCTTGACCCAAGCCGTCGCATTCTCGGTTTTGTAAGGATAAGGGATCGTCGCCGTAGCATCTGCGATTTTAGGATTATTAATATGATTAACAATATCTGATAAATCATTAAGGGTAGGCGCCCTAAGAATCAGTCTTTTAGTTGTAAGTATTGGAAATTCAGAATTCATTGGTAAATGATTTAGATTAGTCTTATAACATAAAAGAGACGAGAATAAGTTCCTAGATCTAAGAAATCATTAAATGAAGCTGTTTGGATGAAAGTCCATTTTTGGCTTCAAGATTAGCTATTAAGCCCTTTAGTTTTCGTAATTTCGCAACTCAAAAGAAAATTTTCAATACATCAAAAAGAAATAATACATGAATCTCGAAGATTTTGTAGCGGTGAGTGGCCTTCCAGGCGTATATAAGATGGCTGCTAATCGCAGTAACGGATTAATCGTTGAAGACCTAGATAGCGGAAAAAGAAAATTTGTTTCTGCTCGTAAGCACCAATTTACACCTTTAGCCTCTATTGGTATCTACACGCATGATGATACTGAAGAGTTGGATACGATTTTTACAACAATGATCACTAAATCGGCTACCGTTGCTCCGATTCCGCATAATTCTAAGCCAGCAGAAGTAATTAGCTACTTTAAAGAAATTCTACCAGACTACGATGAAGATCGAGTTTATTTGAGTGATATGAAAAAGGTCATCAAATGGTTTAATTTTCTGAATGATCGCAAATTGCTCTCTATCGAAGATGAAAAAAAGGAAGTAGTAAAGGAGGAAAAGAAAACTAAAAAAGCTCCGGCTAAGTCCGAAGAAGAATAAACAAACTATGTATAAAGGTAAAAAAGTGGTGGTCGTGCTACCTGCCTACAACGCAGCACTTACCCTTGAGAAAACGTACCGCGAGATTCCATTTGACTTGGTTGATGAGGTAATTCTCTGTGATGATGCCAGTAAGGACAATACCAGTGAACTGGCACGTTCTATCGGTATTGAGCACGTGATTGTTCACCAAAACAATAAAGGATATGGTGGCAATCAAAAATCACTTTACAATAAAGCCTTGGAAATAGGTGGAGACATTGTCATTATGCTCCACCCTGATTATCAATATACTCCTTTGTTAATCCCTTCGATGGTAAATATTATTGGAGAAAATTTATTTCCAGTTGTCTTAGGTTCTCGAATCTTAGGAAAAGGAGCTTTGGCAGGAGGAATGCCTTTCTATAAGTTTGTGGCCAATCGCTTACTAACCTTTACCCAAAACCTACTAGTCAATTATAAATTATCTGAATATCACACTGGTTACCGAGCTTTTAGTCGCGAGGTATTAGAAGGAATTGATTTTAATGCCAATGACGATGATTTTGTCTTTGACAATGAGATGTTGTCACAGATTATTTTCCACGGATACCAGATTGCGGAGGTTACTTGTCCAACTAAATATTTTGAGGAAGCTTCTTCGATTAATTTTCGGCGGAGTGCCAAATATGGATTAGGAGTACTAAGGGTTTCTGGGCAGCATTTTATGCAAAAAATGGGATTATTGAGACTAGATCGTTATCGCAAGCCCAATAGCTAAGCTCAAGGTTATCTATTAAATTTATTAAATGCTTTTTTTCCTAATAAAATAAAAGCAAGCAGCAAAGTGTATGTGAATGTAGCCGTCATAAGGGTTGTTTTAAAAAATTACCTAACAAAATTACAAATAATCGCTGGCTCACCAAAAAATAATACTCCTTTCGCCGAATAGTAGGCATTTTAAACAACCTCAATTAAAAAACCATACCCTACAATAGAATCGATTATCATGGAATTAAAGGAAATTCTCGACCAATATGTCAGCACCTATAATGTTCCTGGTTTTATCACTAACGACCCGATCAGTATCCCTCACCGTTATTCCCGTCCTCAGGACATAGAAATAACCGCCTTTTGGACTTCTATGTTGGCCTGGGGTCAAAGAGTGACCATTATTAATAAAGCGACAGAACTTTTTGGTTTGATGGGTGAAAGTCCTTATGAATTTATTGTTAATCATACCGAAGAAGAGCGAAAGCCTTTTTTAGATTTTAAACATAGAACCTTTCAACCTACAGATACCCTTTATTTTTTAGAATTTTTTCAACAATACTATCGTCAACATAAATCTTTAGAATTTGGATTTTCCCAATTTATAGAGGCAGATAGTCCTGATATTTCCCCTGCGCTTTCTGGATTTCATGAGTTATTTTTCAATCTACCCGATAGTCCACAACGGACTCGTAAACATGTGGCTACTCCTGTACGAAAATCTACTTGTAAGCGATTAAATATGTTTCTTCGATGGATGGTTAGAAAAGATGAAATGGGCGTAGATTTCGGTATTTGGAATACCATTAAACCATCACAACTAATGATTCCATTAGATGTACATGTAGAGCGCATCGCTCGAAAGTTTGGTTTGATAAAAAGAAAACAACGAGACTGGAAAACGGTAGTAGAGCTAACGGAACAACTTCGAATTTTTGATGCCAATGATCCTGCGAAGTATGATTTTGCACTCTTTGGATATGGAGTAGAAGAAAAATCCCGAAAGCAGATTTAACTGCTCCCGGGATATTGCTATTACTTAAAAGAGATGCTTATTCCTCTTCGAATTTAAGTTCTTTGATTAAAAATCGATCTCCTACTTTTTCTAGGTAGATCATGACGCGAAATTTTTGCGCCGCTGTTTCTAAAACTCCGATGCAGTATTGACCACCCGCTCCTTGAGAAGCACCCTGATGGACTTGGGTATATTTCTTAGGGGCGTTATTGGTAAAAAAATCTTTTACAGCAGTTTTTGCTTCCGCTTTGCTGTATAAGTTAATCTCATCCAAAACCGTCATTTCAACATCTTCATCAAAATGATCAGCTAGAGCAACTGCGTCTCCACTACTGATCGCGTTGGCTATCTTCCCTAAATTAGCGGGACCAGCAATCATAGCTGGAGTAAATAGCAGCAAAAAAATAATTGATTTCATCATTATTGTTTTCGTGAGTGTCCTAGGCATCCCTAGAACAAAATTTAAGTGCTAGACTTACTGAAACTGTTTAACAGTTTCACCTATTTAAACGAAAATAAGGTGGCTTTGTCACCTCTTTTTCTCTTAATTATTTCCTAAATGTACTATTTCTAAGAAGAGAATCCTCCTTTTTGCCTACTTTTAGGGCCGGAATAGTCACCTAACAAACGATTCCTCCTATCAAAATATTACCAAAGTTCTATAATTGCTCAAATTATTGACAGCTCCTTTTTAACTTTTACCTACTTCGAAACAGTATTTATTTAAGAAAACATGAACGAAAAACACGTATTATTAGTAATCCTCGACGGTTGGGGAATCAGTCCAGATGATAATACCAGTGCACTCGCACTGGCCAATACACCATTTGTAGATCATTTATGCAAAAATTACCCCAATAGTACCTTGGTGACTTACGGGGAAGAGGTT
>CALKJE010000402.1 GCA_937995675.1 uncultured Saprospiraceae bacterium | reverse complement strand
GATGTCTTCCATTGGTATGAATAATAGTACTGTCTACATAACTACCATAAACTACTACATAATCATGATTACTAATACAAGAAGCATTAGCAAAAAAGAAAGCTTCGTCAACCGTACCATGAATTAATTCGTTATACGTATAATCTTTGCTAATTCGGTTTAAAGACATTTTAGTACTATATGGCTCGTCCCCACCATCAACATATAACCAGTTTTCATCAGATTCAAGTCCAAATCCAGTCTCGAAACGCTTGTCTTCATAACCTTCCAATAAATCACCCTCTAAATCAAATTTTACAATCTTAAAACATTCATTCACTGTATCTTTAAAACAAGTACCTCGACAAGAAGCGTAAATTACATCTTCTTCAATCTTGATATTCATAATTTGCTCTGCTTCGTGAGCAAAAGGATCATAGGTCTTAGACCAGTATTCTTGAGCTTGGGTAGAACTATAAAAACATATTATTGTTAAAAAAAGTAAGATGGTTTTCATATCATTAGTTTTCACATTGAAGCTATTTAAAATAAATATATTCACTAAACCTAATGTATCTTTTTCAAAAAAAGAAATTCTTTTTAAGAAATTAACAATATAGACGCCTATTTTACCTTTATTACTAGTATTTATCACTCCAAGTAGACCCTGACTAATAAAGTACTAGACCAAGGAAAAGAACTTTCCTTAATTATCTAAGTTAAAAACAAACTAACTCCTAAATAGATAGGAACCTAAGGTGCTGGATTAGGAATTTCATTTTGCACTACTTCGATTGCTTTCTCCATTTCTTCGGAGATAGAAAATTCGGTACTACTGATATTTTCTTTTAGTTGCGCTATCGTTGTTGCGCCAATAATATTACTGGTCAAAAAAGGTCTTGTGTTAATATAGGCAAGGGCCATTTGAGTCAAACTCATGTTATGGCTTTGGGCAATTTCGAGGTAGCGTTTAGTCGCTTCGTAACACTGTTCGCTTTTATATCGCACCATATGTTCTTTATAAGTATTGAGACGATCCGAAGGCTTATCTATTTTCTGATGATATTTTCCTGTCAATAATCCGAAGGCTAGTGGTGAATAAGCCAGTAAGCCTACTTTCTGTTTGATCGCCATTTCGGCCAATCCTACTTCGAAGGTTCGATTCAGCAAACTATAAGGATTTTGGATGCTAACGACACGAGGTAATCCATTTTTAGCAGACTCTTCTAGATAACGCATCACACCGTAAGGCGTTTCATTGGAGATACCGATGTGACGAATTTTCCCTGCTTTAATTTGATCGTTGAGAGTATTGAGCACTTCGTAGATATTATCTTCCCAAGGATCATTTGCATCGTGAATATAACCACGTTTTCCAAAGAAATTGGCTTTTCGTTCAGGCCAATGTAGTTGATATAAATCGATATAATCTGTCTGCAACCTTTTTAAACTACCGTCGAGTGCGGTCTTAATTGACGAGGGAGAAAAATTTAGTGGATTACGAATCCAAGTAATTCCTTCGGAAGGTCCAGTGATCTTGGTTGCTACTATTATTTTGTCTCGATCGGTTCGTTTCCCTAACCAAGAACCGATAATTCTTTCGGTACTATGCACGGTTTCTTTACGGCCAGGAACAGCATACATTTCTGCTGTATCAATAAAATTAACTCCGTGATCGATCGCGTAGTCTAGTTGTGCGTGTCCTTCTTTTTCGGAATTTTGTTCTCCAAAAGTCATGGTACCCAAACAGATTTCAGAAACTTTAAGATCTGTTGTACCCAGTGTATTGTATTTCATAGTAATCGCTAAATGTTATAAATAGATATGTCTTCTTTAACAGAGGAGATGGATGAATGTTTAATCTTTAATTTCTACTGTCCATTGCGAGTGCAGCTTTCATCTTACGATACAATTCTGTGTTATCAAAAATACCGGTAAAATTTTCTGACCCAGGACCGTAGGCAAAAACAGGAACCATTGTCCCGGTATGGCGACCATATACAAAGTCAGATTTAATTTTTTTCAATTTTGAACCTTCCTTAATGGCGAGTCCACCTGTCTCGTGGTCTGCTGTTACGACGACCAAAGTTTCTCCATCTTCTTCTGCAAACTTGAGTACTTCCTTAATCGTCTCATCAAAATCTTTGAGTTCGGACATTACATATTTAAAGTTAGTAGCGTGTCCACCAAGGTCAATTTGGGAACCTTCGATCATCATAAAAAATCCATTTTCACTATTAGATTTTAAAAATTCGGCGCCCATCTTACTTGCATGTGGAAGATAATCTCTTCCAGTAATTTTTGTTAAAGGATCATCGTCTGCGGTATAATAGATAAATTTCTTTCCAGGATTAATTTTAACATCCTGTATTCTTTGATTGCGAATAAAGTCTTCGACTTGATAGCCTTTAGCTTCCATTTCTTTTGAAAGATTTCTTTCATCAGAAGCCCGACGATCAAAATATTTTTTACCACCACCCACTAAAAAATCTACTCCAGAGTTGGCAATTTCTTCTGCGATGGGTTCGGTAAAAGCTCTTAATTTTTGGTGCGCCATAAAGCTAGCTGGGGTTGCATTTACCAAAGCGGAGGTAACAACAATTCCGGTCATCATTTCTTTTTCTTCTGC
>CALKJE010000401.1 GCA_937995675.1 uncultured Saprospiraceae bacterium | reverse complement strand
AAAATCGATAAATAAAACTACACAATGAAAAAATCAATTTTATTTTTTGCGCTCCTATTAATAACCCTCCTGAGCAGTTGCAAAAAAAATGACCTTAAAGACAATTCAGAATTCTGTTTTTTAAATTCTAATGAACAAACAATAGTTCATGACGGTCTCACTAGAGAATATGTAATGTACATACCTGATTCCTATGATGAAACATCTGCCGTTCCACTGATGCTGAATTTTCATGGTTTCGGAGGGAGTGCAAGTGAATTTATGAACGATGCTGATATGCGTTCACTGGCAGAATCTGAGACCTTTATTCTGGTTTACCCACAAGGCAGTTGTTCAGATGGTTCGTCTCATTGGAATCCTTGCCCATTAGGAGGAGACAATAAAAGTACGGCGGATGATGTAGGATTTGTTGAATCTATAATTAATAAGATTTCCGCTGATTACAATTTAGATATGGAGAGGATTTATGCTGCAGGATACTCAAATGGAGGGATGATGGCATATGGACTCGCGAATTATAAAAGTGATTTAATTGCAGCGGTAGCATCTGTTTCCGGAGCAATGTTAGATTGCACGGGTACTACCAGTCACCCGATGCCCGTAATACATCTTCATGGAACTGCTGATGGCGTCATCCCCTATAATGGGAGCAGTGACTGGAGCTCCGCCCAAAACACTTTAGACCATTGGATTAATTTCAATAATACGACTACAACTCCAACCACTACCAGCGACAATACTGGTGGATTGACAATTGAGCATTTTGTGTATGACCAAGGAGATAGCTCCGTTTCTGTGGAACATTACAAATTTATTGGAGGAGATCATACTTGGTTTAGTGCAACTTATCAAGGTCAGAATGCATCTGAATTGGTTTGGAATTTTGTATCAAGATATGATATAAATGGATTGCGATAAAAAAATATGAATCACCAATAAAGTTATCTACTCAAAAGCCCCAAAAAAATCAAACCCACAAAATTTTGCTTTTCCAAAGGAAGTGTATACCTTTGAATCCACTATCCGAACGCGTTATACCCATTTACCCTAAACCACATTCATTAAACAACTTTCTTTCATAGTAATCAATGTACTAGGAAAGAGAAAGGTATTAAGCTTGACTTTAAGCTTAATAGAAACTGCATGTCTAAAGATGCGCTAAATAAGTATTTATTGAAATCAAGAGTTGAAATTAAAGCTTAAACTCTAATCATTAATAAAAAAAGTATTTTTGAAAGATGCTCTTTGCTTATGGGAGACTGTTCATTTAAAGTGTGTCAGCGGGCTGGGCTTCCTTTAGGATTAGAGGCGCGGGCGGCATGAGCTAATGCATATTAGCGAACCCGAAGGGACGGGCAGCCACACACTTGAGGAAACTGTCCCGCTTATGGCGAATTGCTTCTCTCAATCACCTGCCTGTCAGCGATTGAAGAGGGCCAGAAGCCAGAAGCAAAAAGCCAGAAGCAAAAAAATAAAAACCGAAAAGTTATGAATAAAATCATTACCACTGCATTAATTTTTGTTTGTTTTAGCTGGATGCTAAACGCTCAAATTAATTTTACCGCCAAGGATCAAGTACCGGATTATAATGGAAAATTTCGCTTTGGAATCAACCCAGGTTATCACGGATCAGATTGGGGCGATGAAGACTTAGCAGATATTGCGACTAGCCAAGCTGGAGTAGAAGCATTCCGTGCTTCCTTGCCAGGATTTTTTCTAGAACAATGGGGATACGAAGTAGAAGTCGATGACTTTCAACATTACCAATCTGTCGGCATGGAAGACCACGTAACTTTTATTGGTTATCCTTCTGATGAGCAACGAGAGACCACCTTCTATTGTCCTAATCATCAATCCGAATTGTTTGCCAATATGTATCTCGATATCTGGGATGGTGGTGCAAATGGTACGCCCGTAAATGATGATAATTATTATGCGCTTTATCTATACCGAATGGTTTCCAACTATAAAGATTATGTAACGTTTTGGGAAATTTGGAACGAACCAGATTTTGATTATTCTGGAAATGGTTTTAAAGATCCGGGTCAGTCTGGTAACTGGTGGGAGAATATTCCGGAACCTTGCGATATGTCTATTCGTGCGCCAATTTATGCGTATATCCGAATGCTACGGATTAGTTACGAAGTCATTAAAACGATCGATCCTGATGCTTACGTAGCCATTGGAGGATTGGGTTTTCCGTCCTTTTTAGATTTGGTCATGCGTCATAGTGATAATCCTGCGGCTGGTCAAGTTACGGACGATTATCCAAATAGAGGTGGTGCTTATTTTGATGTGATGAGTTACCATGCTTATCCACATATTGATGGAAGTTTGCGAGAATGGAATAATGATATTGGTGACTTTGATTATTTCCGACACTCGGATGCTGCCACAGATGGCCTTCTAAATAAGCAAGAAGAATTTAGAGCGGTGCTAGATGCCTATGGTTATAACGATCAATTATATCCTTCAAAAAAATGGATCATTACCGAAGCCAATATTCCCGGCATTGCTTTTGGCGAAGATATGGGTTCGGACGAAGCGCAACGAAATTTTACCATCAAAACACGAGTAGGTTGTGAATTAAATGATATCCTCCAAATTGATCTTTTTCAATTAGCTAGAAAAAAATCTCCAGAAGCTTCTAATAGTGGTTTTGATGCAATGGGACTTTTTCATCGCCTGTCCAATATCGAACCTTCTCAAGAAGAGCTCACCGATCAAGGAATCGCAAGTGCTACCATGACGACCTTATTAGCAGATGGAACCTTTGATGCCGCTGCGACAGCAGACCTCAATCTTTCAGGCAACGTTCGTGGAGCGGCTTATGAGAATACAGATGGTTCTTATACTTTTGTCCTGTGGGCAAATACCGAAACCGATCAATCCGAAGCAGCTTCGGCTACGTACAATCTTCCTGCTTCCATGAACATTGCCAGTCTGGAAAAACGGACCTGGAATTTTTCTCAAACAGGTAGTACCACGAATATTGCTTCCACTGGAATTAGCCTGACCGGCGCACCCGTTTTTTTACGAGGGATGCCAGACGTCGTCAATGTCTCGGAGCCATCTTCCCTTTCGCAAACACTAAATATTTTTCCAAACCCAAGTCAAAATAATTTTCACCTTTCCGTCAATGGAACAATCACCGCTGACTTAAAAGTAGAAGTGATAAATATCATTGGAGAGCGGATAGAACAACGTAGTTTTGTCTACGAGGGCGCTCCCGCCGTTTATGACTTCGATTGCTCCAACTGGGCAAAAGGCACGTACTTGGTAAAGGTGCATTCGGAAGAAGGAGTGGAGGTGCTGAAGGTGGTGGTGGATTAGCGATATGAGGAAAGAGTACTGGATAAAAAAATAGTCAAAAAGGCACAAGGCAAAACGCTTTGTGCTTTTTTGTTTTTGTGAGAATAAGTATATGTATATGGTGTGTTAGGAAATTGGTATCTTTGGGTGGAGTGTGATAGAGTTGGTGATGGATTTAATTACTGGTAATTATGAAAAATAAAATAATCATATTAATTAGCCTTACATTTTTCTTGGGATGTATTACATCAAAAGAAGTAGAGAATCTATCAACGGATAAAAGGATTTTGTATCCAATTGGAGAAAATGATAATTGGGGTTTTGCAAATTCTGAAGGAGAAACAGTAATAAAGCCAATTTATGAACAAGTAGATTTCTTTAGAAATGGGCTTGCATCAGTAAAAAGAAATGGAAAGTTTGGATTTATTAAAAAAGATGGTAGTTGGCATATTAAAGCAAAATATGATTCATCAACAAGCTTTTATTCAAATTGCGCATCAGTTTCTACAGAAGCTAATAGTTTTTATATTAATCGACAGGGAAGGAAAATGAAAGCGGATGAGTGTTATCCTTTAGCAGGTGGAGGTTGTAATATTGTATTGCCAGTTAATCCAAATAAGTTCTTCAAATTAGTTAATGGTAAGTACGAGCTTGAGTATAAATATTATGTAAAAGTTGATTCATCGAATTTTGTCGAAGTCATGGATACCTCAAATTTGAGAGTTGATGAAATAATTCCATTTGGAAGTAACCATATTCTACTTAAAAAAAATGACAAATACGGTTTATTTGATATTTGGAGTCACAGAAGAATTATCATTAATAGGAAGATTACATTAAACCATGAGAGAGAAGCCAATACTCAATTGTCAAAATTGATAGCGTTTAAATATGATGAGGTAACCTTTAAGAGGTTTCATAAAAATAAAGTTACATACGCAAAAGTCAGGATTATGGATAAATATGGAGTCATTGATAGTAGAGGAGATTTAATTCTGGATTTAGAATTTGATAGTTTAGAAATTAAACTGGGATCGCAAATGGCACTTGTTGAATTTGAACCTAATAGATACGGCTATAAGAAGTTTAATGGAAAAGAATTTTTTAAGAGAGGAAAATAATTAGCTGCTTATGTAGCACAACCGTAGTTGCTCGTTTACACGTCTACGCCTGCCTGCCGAAGGTAGGTGTAGATGCGAAAACTTAAACCACTTCCCCAAATAGCAAACCACTTAAACGTCCAAAAGATCCTAAAAATGAATACAGAAGGTCAATTAAAAGAAGCGATTATACTTGCTATTGAAGCAGGAAAAGAAATTACGCTTCAATGGGATTGTGGAGGAGATCAGTCGGTAATTACAGTTCTTTTGGATGGAGAACAAATGAGTTATGATAATATTTTTGCGGAAGAATTAGAGCTGTATCTAGTAAATAAGTTAAACCTACCAGATGCGGGAGATTTTTCTATGAAAGGGGTAGGGAAATTACTTTTAGAGGAAGAGGAGGTTTTCTTAGAATATGAATCAAGATGGAAAGAATATGAAGATGGTGACGAAGATCTTAATCTGATAGCCTGGAAGGAAGCAGCTTTAAAAGATAAAGACTATAGTGGAAAAATAGTACTGTTTGATGAATAAAATAGAAAGAA
>CALKJE010000400.1 GCA_937995675.1 uncultured Saprospiraceae bacterium | reverse complement strand
GATAGTATTGAAACCAAACAAATTTTACGCGAAAGCGAAAGCAGACTCAAAGCACTTTCCATCGTACATAATAATCTATTTCAAAATGAAACGCATACAACTATTAATCTCAAATCCTATCTGCTAGAAATAGTGAGTCATCTGCAAAGTATTTTTGAAATCCCTGGTAAGTCTTTGCAGTTAGAAACAAAGCTCGCTGATCTGGACTTTGATGCAGAAGATGCAATGCGGGTCGGTCTAATTGTCAATGAGCTGGTGACAAATAGTGTGAAGCATGCTTTCGAAAATGTAGATGATCCGAAAATTATCTTGGAAACCAGCCAATCAGCTGATGGGAAAGTTTCATTGCGGTATCAGGATAATGGGCCCGGATTTATTCAAAAAGAAATAAAAGAATCTGTTTCAAACACCTCCAGTATTGGTGTCAAATTGATTCAATTGTTGGAGCAACAATTGGCGGCGAAGCTTGATTTGCAGGTTACTTGATTTTAATCTTCGTTGATTTTTATAAATCCCTTCTCAGACGGTTATTCGTTTGGAAAGGGATTTTATTTTTTGGGAGAATTTTATTTAAAAAGAAAAAAGTGGTGTTTAAAAGGAAATGGTTTCACCTTGTCAGGTTTCAATTATTTTACAATATCCATACTTTAATTTTATAGCATCTTAACGGCCAAGAGGCTACCGTTGAGACGAATACCTAAAAAATTAATGTAAAAATGAAAAAGCTAACCATTATATTTTTATTACTGCTGAACGGTACGATGTCATTATTGTCGCAGGACTTTATTACAAAATGGACATTTGATGTACCATCCTCTATTTTAAGAATTGAGGCAAATACAGATGGCCCTGTAAATTATACTTGGACGACGAGCCCATCGAATAACTCCGGCTCTGGAACTTTTGAAAATACATCTTTAATTGAGAATTTAGTAGTCAACAGCGGAGATGTATTGACACTTTCAATTTCACCTGACAATCTGATAAAATTTAGAGCTGGAGCATCCTGGCCACTTCTAACGGAAGTCACTCAATGGGGGGCAGTCAACTGGGAAGGTATGTCTGAGATGTTTTACCGCTGTGAAAATTTAGAAATAACCGCAACTGATATACCCAACACCTCTGCTTCTACGAGCATGTTTCGAATGTTTTACGATTGTAATAACTTAACGGGGCCAGTGAATATCGGTAGTTGGGATGTTTCTAGCGTAGAAGATATGCAGAGTCTTTTTAATGGTGCAACTAATTTTAATCAAGACATAAGTTCTTGGGATGTTTCATCTGTTACAGAAATGTCCCAAATGTTTGCAGGAGCAAGTAGTTTTAATCAAGATATAAGTTCTTGGAATACTATTAATGTTGAACGCATGGGAGGGATGTTTACCAATGCTACTGCATTTAATCAGAATATCAGTGGTTGGGACACAGGCTTAGTTACAAATTTTATCGGGATGTTTGCCAATGCTACCGCTTTTAATCAAGACATCAGTGGTTGGGATGTGTCCGCTGCTCCTTTTTTCACAGCTATGTTTAATGGCGCGACTGCTTTTAACCAAAACTTAGGTGCATGGACTCTTTCGCAATCTCCGTTTGGTTTATTTATGTTTTTAATGTTTGACGATTCGGGAATGGATTGTCAAAATTATTCACAGACCCTCATCGGTTGGGAAACCAATAATCCAACTATAGAGGATGCTGAACTGACGGCTACTAATATTGAATATGGTTTAGATGCCGTAGCCGCAAGAACGAATCTAATCAATAATCAAGGTTGGACCATCAGTGGCGACATAGCACTAACTGTAAATTGCATCCAAGCATTACCCGTAGAATGGTTAAATCCACTTACCGCTGAATTAGAAAATGAAAAAACAACACTACTGAATTTCGCCACTGCCTCAGAAACCAACAACTCCCACTTCGAAATACAACACAGCAACTCCGGTCGGGACTTCCAATCCATTGGCACTATGGAAGGACATGGAAATTCTACCTCAGAAAATCATTATCAATTTATACACAAAAAACCAAATAAAGGCACGAACTATTATCGTGTCAAACAAGTAGACTACGACGGCCAGTATGACTATAGCAATATCGCAGTGGTAAGTCACAAACCTCGATCTATCATATTCTATCCAAACCCCACTACTGACAACATCAATTTACTACTCAGTGAGACAAAGCAAGTTACCATCTATACTGCTTTAGGTGTGGTATTGGACCGCCTTGAGTTGGAGGCAGGAGATCAGGAATTATTCTTAAAGAAATATGGGCAGTCGATTCTGTTATTGCAAGTTGGTGAAGAGTGGTTGCGGGTGGTGGTGGAATAGACGTCTTCGATTAGAACATTCAAAAAACAATGCATTTTTATATAAAAAATTTTTCATTAATACTGTCCGACCAAGGCTATAGTTTTATTGCCTACACGCTGCATTCCTAGAGGAAAACTTTCGTGCAGGCTGACAAACTTTAAAGGATAGTCCTCTTCATTCACAAAGAATCAAACATGAATAAAAAAATTTTACTCCTCTCAATATTTACGTCCTTGACTTTCTTAGTTTTTGGACAAAAAAGTTTCATTAAAAGAACAGTAAAAAAAGGGCCACTAGCAGGAGGAATATATTTTTCCCAGACTCCTAAAGGACTTGTCCTAAAAATGAGTAAGGTCCAAATGGAAGAAGAAATACGAAAAAACGGATATACTCCATTACTTGTAACCACTAGAAAAAGTTGGGGAGAAACTTTGATTACGGGAATAGCATTTTGGAAGAAGCCTAATCACTTTAAAGATCTAGTAGACATTAAAATTGAAACTAAAAATAATGGAAATCAACTAACACTTATCAACGAGAATACAATCATTGAACATAATACAACAAAAAGTGAAAAGGCATCAATAAATTTTGTGGAAAAGAAAAATAAAGCATTCTTATATTGGGGAGGGGACGATAATACTAAAGGCGATCGAACTATATGGACCAACTATTTACACAAAAGAAGGTATTCATCTTACCCATACGGAGATTTAATTACTTATAATGATGATAAAATATGTGAACTTAAAAATTATAGGTTATATCAATATGAAAATAAAAAACCAATTTTCTCTTATAAGATGTGGGAAACATGGAGACCCTATTTTTATTCAGAAGGCAAAGAGGTTGACACGTATGATTTTCATAAAAGCACTAGAAAAGAGTACGAGTTATACATTGGAGAGCTTATGAAAAAGGATCTAACTCAAATTATTGAATCTACAACGATTGGTAGGTTGAAAACTTTATTTATCCTGACTAGAATACAAGCTTGGTATAGTACAATCAATGGGTTTGAGAGTAGTTATAGCTTTGCTAGAAAAATTGGAGACGAGTATTATAAGTTGGCCCTAAAAAATGAAAAGAAATTTGAGAATATTGACAATTTAAGAACCTTTATGAAACTTTTAAAAAAGCTACATTGGCGTAGCGATGTGCCTTATGAAAGCTATTATAAATTAAAGGAAAGTGAAGTTGATGTATTTATTAAAGCAGAACTAGCTTCAAAAATGGAGGAAAACAAAAGTTTATTAAAAGAAAAAAATATCACACTAAGGCATACTTTTAATCAAGGTATCATCGGCAAAGATTACGTTCCACCAGTGACCGGTTCTTACAACGCTGGCAAGAAGTACAAAGTAGGTGACATTGAAATCCAAGAAGAAGATTATCGGGAATACGTTAGAGAAGGAGGATATAGCAAAGACGTAGAGGGCTATACCGCTGTTTATCAAATCATAAATGAAAGTCCAGATTATCAATTAGTAGAAGTGGATATCAGCTGTACTGGAAAGTTTAGTGATATCAAACGTCGATCCTGGTTAAGTCAGTTAGCCAACTGGACTGCAAGCAATTACAAAACAGATGTCGAACAGAAAGATATTCAACAAAACGTAACCTACATCCTAAAACCTAATGCATCACTTAAGGATCAAATTATCGTTGGAGAAGATCAACCGATTGATTTTATTCTCACAATTCCCAAAATCGTAACGGTTGATAAGGTCTGGGTAGACCAATTGGACTTAGCAATTTCAGGAGATGATAGAAAGTTAGTTGATCTATACATGAACGATTCAAAGGCAAGCGCCTGGCATAAAAAGATCACTGCCAATAAAAACAGGATAATTAAAAACCTAGCTAATGAATTTTCTCAGAACAACATAAATAATATTAATGCATCCATAAAAATTGTAGACGACTTACTATTTGACAAAGACTTTGACAGCGAGGTTGATTTAATTATCAAAAATTTAGGAGACATTCCATTAATGGTTTCTTATTCTTGCCCTTTCAAAACCGAAACCGTCAAAGTAGATGCCAACACTACCTTCAAAAAGAGGCATAGAATAAAAGGAATTTATAAATCTGAGTTGAAAGTCAAAATAAAAAAAGTGGCCATTCCTTAGTATCTGTTGTAGTAACTACAAAAAACAATATCAATTGATGATAATGAGGAATCACTTAAAAATCTTACGCAATTTAAAATAGGATTCTCCCTAAAAAATTATTTTATAAAATCATAAATGGTTTCAACTATGAAATTCGTACCCGCTTATAGTAAATTTATAGTTACTATTTGTTCTGTCTTCTTCTTGTATGCTTTATCAATTGCTCAAACAGATAGTAACAAAAATACAGAAAACATATCTATTGGGAACCAAGGCACCTCGCTAAGTGGTACCTGGATACAGAATGATAAACAAAACGTAGAGATTGTTATTTCAGAAAAATCAACTGATAAATTTCATCTTGATTTTAAAGGAAATAATTACCTATTTACATATCTTGAAAAAGAAAAATTTTGGCATTGTGCAAATATAAAATTTAAAGACTACGAGCAGGCGGAGTTAAGAGTCATTGGAAAAAACATACTTAAAATCACTTTTTATGGATTATTCAATGATGGCAGAAGGTATTATCTGCATCGGACTTTCACAAAATTATTGAATGATGATATAAAAAAAACAGAAGAAATATTTAAAAAAAATAACATCATATTTCGCTATACCTACAATGAAGGTATCATCGGAAAAGACTATATTCCCGAAATTACAAGACAATATAATGCAGGTAGAAAGTTTAAAATAAATGGCATTGAAATACAAGAAAAGGATTATAAAACCTATACAGAATCAGGTGGCTACAGTAAAAAGATAAAAGGCTTTACGGCAGTCTATCAGTTTATTAATAAATCGGAATATTTATATGTCGTTGCTGTTAATACTTATGGTACTTCAAAAATACCCAATACTGTACGTACGGGGATACTCTACTCGGGATACAAGGTAAAAAATGAATTTAACACCCTCCAATCTTCTTCTTCTTTCATTCTTAAACCTATGGATGTATGGAAAGACCAAATCGCAATTGGTGTCGAAATTCCTAGAGACTTTGGGATTATCTTGGAAGATATTTATATTATTAATCAGGATTGGATAGATGGGTTAGACAAAGCACTCAACGCTGATAACCTTGATATAGTCAAACAATATCTTAAAGATGAAAGAGCTAAAGGCTGGTATGATAAAATAATTAAAAACAAGGAAAGAATAACGAAAATGAATATTGAGTCTTTTAATCAAAGATATAAAAAGCAAGTACTTGCCTTTATTAAGATGGAAGATCCAAAATTGTTCGACCCAGACTTCGATAGTAGAATTAGTATCTCTCTTAAAAATAATTCTTCAAAAAAAATTCAAGTAACTTACGAAAACATGCTTGGTGAATTTGTTGAAACCTTAGAACCTTATGGTTTTTTTGAAAAGACACAAACCATCAAAGGCTTTAAGTCTAATGAATTATTCATGAATATTAAAAGAGTTGATCAAAAATGATTAACTCTTAGTTAGTTAAACAGTTTCTGATATATTAACAATATTCACTTATTTTTGTAATATTCATCATTACAAAAATAATCCATGACCGTTACCGACCAAACCAATACCACTGTTAAGATTCCCACCGGACCTTTGAGGATCGTTTCCCTCGTTCCTTCTCAAACAGAATTATTACATTATTTAGAATTAGAAAAAGAAGTAGTCGGCATCACTAAATTTTGTGTACATCCTACCGAGTGGTTTAAAACCAAGACAAGAGTAGGCGGAACCAAACAATATCATTTCGATCGAATTGAGGCGCTTCAGCCAAATCTTATTATTGCCAATAAAGAAGAAAACGATAAAGATCAAATTTTACAGCTCACCCAAAAATATCCAGTTTGGGTGAGTGATGTAAAAAATCTAGGAGATGCTTGTCAGATGATCCAATCTATCGGAGTGATTACCAATAGCAAAGATGCAGCAAATCAACTGGTTGAAAAAATACAAGAAGGTTTTTCAATACTCAAATTAGCGATTACTGATCGACCTCGTTTACGGGTTTTATATTTAATCTGGCAGAAACCTTTTATGACTGTTGGGGGTGATACATTTATCAATGATATGATTGAGTCTGCCGGATGGACCAATTGCTACGCCGAGCAAACGCGTTACCCCATTGTAACCGAAAATGAAATAAAGGAACTACAACCTGATCTAATCCTCCTCTCTTCTGAGCCTTTTCCCTTCAAAGAAAAACACATTAAACAGATCAGTCATTTATGTCCAACAGCTGTCATAAGGTTGGTTGATGGAGAATATTTTAGCTGGTATGGAAGCCGACTATTGCAGACTTCTAAGTATTTACGTAACTTAGTCTAAGAAAGCTATATCCAGTATTTTTTGTAATAACTTTTTTCAAAAAAAGCTCCTTTAATTCTAAGTTAACAAACTCGACTGCTCGTCCGCTTAACGTTTTTCTTAGCTAATGCATTTAATTTATATGTATTAGTTTTGAATAACTTCAAAGAAACTAAACGATTATGAAATCCCAACTATTATTCCTCCTTTGTCTCATAGGCTTTTCCTTCACGGCTGTCGCCCAAAATAAAATTTATCAAACGGATCAAGTAGTAGTCAAATTAAAAGAAGATATTGCTCCTGAATCTTTTCTTAACGAATTTATTGCAGCGCAAAAATTAACTTCCGCCTTTTATGCAGGCACTCCTTCTACTTCCCGAAGATTGTCGGTATTGGAATTCGATCCGTATTTTACCGATCCACAAGAACTTATTGACCTTTTAAATAAAAAGCCAGAAGTAATCTATGCTGCTTTTAACGAACGGGCTACAGTAAGAGCTACTCCTAACGATCCCGAATACTTTGAACAATGGCATATGAACCTAATCAATGCTCCTGAAATTTGGGAGTTTACTACTGGAGGAGTGACGCCATTAGGCGATACCATTGTAATTGCTAGTTTGGAGAGCTGTGATACGCAGCACGAAGATTTAAAAGATAATATTTGGAGAAACCATTTGGAAATTCCCAATAACGGAATTGATGATGATAACAACGGTTATGTAGACGATTATCAAGGTTATAATACAGTCAGCGAAAATGATCAACATCAAATTTTTCCGCACGGAACTGGCGTTTGTGGAATAATGGGAGCCAAGGGAAATAACGGGACAGGAATAACGGGTGTTAACTGGGATACGAAAATGATGGTCGTCAGTAATACATTACTCATTTCTGAAATTATCGATGCTTGCGAATATGTACTAGATCAGCGAGTCGCCTATAATAATTCCAATGGAGCAGAAGGAGCTTTTGTGGTAGCAACCAATTCTTCTTTTGGTTTTGACTTAAGATTTCCAGAAGATAATCCACTATTTTAAGAATGGTGTGATTTAATGGAAGAAATGGGACAAGCAGGTATTTTATCTGTCGTCGCTTGCAACAATAGTAATATCGATGTAGACGAAGTTGGTGATCTACCTTCTTTCTGTCCAAGTGAATTTATTGTAGTAGTTACCAATACAGATCGTCAAGACATTCTAAATGGTTCTTATAGTGGAACAGCTACCCACATGGATTTATCTGCACCTGGTAGTCAATCTTTTACTACTCGACCCGACGACAGATATATCTCGTTTGGTGGTACCTCTGCTTCCACTCCTCACGTCACTGGAGGAATTGGTTTATTGTATAGTGCGAACTGTGAAGGATATGCCAGTTTTACCAAAGTAGAACCCGCTGAATCTGCTCGTATCATGAAAACATTCATCATGGATGGTACCGACAAAATCTCTGCTTTAGAAGGTAAAACAGTTTCTGGTGGTCGACTAAATTTAGAAGGTAGCCTAAACTTACTGCAGGAATATTGCGGCGGTGGTGCCGCACCGCTTACCATCTCATCTATTACCCCAAATCCTATTCTATACGGCAACCCTATCTCCATTCGATTTTTAACACCGGACGAGAGTACTTACCGTTATCGAGTAACCGATGTGCTAGGTCGAACGATTCTGAAAGGTGAAAAAGAATCTAGTACTTTTGCTAATAATTTAGTAACAGTAGAAACATCTGATCTCGCCATTGGCGTTTATTTCTTTACCGTAGAAAATGCTAGAGATTCAAAAACGAAGCAGTTTATGGTTTATTAGGAGTGATTGGTAGATGTGCAGATTTGTGGATGTGCGGATTAGTCCCTCTTACGCTATGCTAACGCAAACGAATATTATTAATTCCCAAATCACACGACAGAAGGCATTATTCATTATTCATGCGAATCAGGAGTTGAATTTCTAATTAAAATAAAAAAGGGCTTTGAAAGATGCTTCTTGCCGCTTGCTTCTGGCTTCTTGCTCCCTTCTATCGCGATAAAAGAGGGCAAGAAGCCAGAAGCAAAACACCCCAAATTCAATTAGAAGATGATGTTTTTTTAATTCAAATATTTATTTTCAACTCCTGATTCGCATTATTCATTATTCATTATTCATTTTTCATTAAAACATTATTAATTATAATTACAACTTACCCAATAATCCCATCAAATAAACACACTTAATAAATTCCCGGTTTGTTCCTTCTATTTCTGTTTGGCCAGCCGTAGTATAGAACTCTTCGCGTAGTGTTCGTAAAGCTCCTTCCAAATAGTTAACCATCAAAATCTGGGTTTTTAATTGCATATAACGATCCACATCAGAAGATTGGAGTGCCGCCAATTTTTTGGAGCGTAGCGGTTGTCCATTAATAAAATGATCATAGAGGTCAAAAAATTCTAAAGGAGAATATCCTTGAAAATCACGCAACCTTCGCAAGGCAATTTTAGCCGCTTCTTCTGGATTCGATATGGTGTCTGCATTCGAGCCAATCTTTTGAAAAAATCCACGAATACTTTTTTGTAGATTAGAACGCTTCACTTGCTCATCTGCTTTTGGCAATAAGGTAAACTCCAATAATTGCTGCGCATAATATCGGGCACGAGCTTCAGGTTTAGCTGGTGCAAAATCAGCATTAAAATAACTACGCGTCAAATCCTTCATCGTCAAATAACGACCAACACGAGGTTCGTGCAGTTGGTTATAATAAGTACGATCTACCGTATAAGGAGCATATTCATATTCAATCACTTCGATTCGCGACCAAAAATCAGCTGTAAAAGGTTCATCATCTTGTCGATACATCGCCCCTAAATTCGTAGCGGCACATAACAACATATTTTCTCCAATCTGATAATTGGTTCCATCCGCAGCCGTAAAGATTTTACTACCTGCAAAAAACGGATTCAAAGATTTACGGAGCGCTTCCGGCCATTCTTTTATTTCTTCAATACTCACCAAACTATGTGGTGTGGTGATCGCACGCGTAAATCCAGCCGGTGTCGTATAAGGTCCTCGTTCTCCAAATCGAATCGCAGTGACTAGACTATTTTTAGTTTGCCATTTATCGGCAGCATGTTCAAAATATTCTCGATTCGTAAGTGCTGCTACAAATTTTAAAAAAGCACTTTTTCCAGTACTCGGAGGTCCTGATAATAATAGAATTCCAGAACCACTCATCATCTGTAACTTTGCCTTGATCATAAACTCTTCTAGTTTTTTTTGAAAATACGGTGTATCGTCAATAAACTCTGGTGGGATGGCTGGCACTTGTCGGGTTCGGTTCTTTTCAAGATGATCTCGTTTCTTTTTTTCTAGAACAGCACGTAAGGCTTTTGTCTGTATTTTATCCTTCGGAATTAAGTCATTTAATACTTCTGGATCAAACTGAGGAAAGGCGCCTTTCTTTGCTTCTCCTCGCTGAATATCCCAAACCGCTTCCAACATTTTATATCCATAGATTGCTGGCAAATAAGTATTGGTATGCGCTAAAAAGTCTGGATAATTATTTTCTTGAATTTCAAAAGCACGACCTGCTTTTAGATTTTCGGTAGTATCTGGTCGATAAATTTCTTGATCGGTATCTCGAACAAAACAAACCAAAAACCAATCAGCCGTTCCCGGTTTTTCCAACATTCTAATCTCCCATTCAGGAAATTTAGTAGTCGCAGATTCTAGGTCAACGAAAAGGTCTGGGTCATTTTGAACATAGGCATATTTACCTTCGTAAGCAACCATTTTTTCGAGCGCCGCCCGATTCTTTTTAAGAATTCGATTCTCTAATCGACGACGAAGATCAAGTGACAATCGTACATCTTTCATCTCAGATTCTACGCGACGGATATCGTTGAGCAATTCCTGATAAGTAGCATTGCCCGAAAGTTCTACATCTGAAAAACTACCCGAGTGATGTTGTACAAAAAAGTCAATGGCCGTTTCAATCATCGTCGCCATCTGCTTTTTAGCGGCTACTGCTTTTTTTCGCTTGCTTTCAATTTCAAGCATGAGTTGACCACGACGTTTGATCACGCGTTGGAAAAGACGACTTTGAATCGCAGCGGGAGAAAGGCTACGTTGCTCCGCTACATTTTGTAAGACAAACGGTTGCTTGAGCAAGCTCATTAATTCTAGAGCAGCAGGATGTGTAGCCAGTAAAATTTCGAGTTGTCGAAAATCGAACGTCTCATCAATGGCTTTCTCTATTTCAGAAATTTCTTCATTAATAAAATTCTGTAAAGCCGTTCCATCACTACTGATCTGTCTTGAAAAAGCAAGATTTAATTCCTGTTGAATAGAGCGGAATGAGCCCATGACATTTTCAATATTACCTGGATACATTCCATGCAATTCTTGTTCATACTGTCGTAAATTATTGAGTATTTCACGATAAGCAGCAGGATCTTCTAACTCGTTTATTTCTGAATGATATTTTCTTACTTGATCTAGAATAATCCGACTTCTCCCCTCTTCTACCAAATTCCGAACTTTGCGTTCCGATGGTTTGATAATATTATTAACAATATTTTTTAGTCGCTGACCAATGAGCATGATGCCTTCGTTTTCAGCATAGATGGTCAACTCTTCTCCCACGTTGCGACGCGCAATGGCAATTTTATTTTGAATCCCTAATAAAGCTTCATAATCATTGCCAGCCTCCACCAATTGATGTTCAATATTGGTTTCAAAATCATAGCGCGCTTTTTCATAAATCGAAGGTAATTTCTTTTCCTCCGGAACCGCTACATCGGTAATTACTTTTGCAAATTGTGTTTTAGAAAATAAGCGTTCTCCTTTAAATAAATCTGCTAAATTTCTTAAAACCGTCGCTAAGTTTTGTTGATCATCAGGTACTTCTAAATCATTAGAATTGGTAATGACTTTGAGCAACTGATCTTCTTCTTTATTTTTTAATAATAAATTCCCAGACTGATCCAATTCGAAACCTAACCCAAAATTTCCAATCTCTGCAATTTCGATTACATCGGCCTCCGTCAAATGATAGGCAAAAAGATCTCCTTCCTCTGTTTGCAAATAAAGAATCGTCAAATTTTCATCCATCCGTACACAAGTAGCTGCTCGTGGTAAAGCTACTTTACGTGGCCATTTATGTGGAACGACCGAACGATGTGTATTAACGATGGTCATCTCTTGCGACTTCGTCAATACAATAATCAGATACGGATCGGCAGGAAGTATTTGATAACATTCATGCGCCAATGGTAATCGCAGCATATTGTTGGTGTTGTCTACCAAACTATCAATGGCAATTTCTTCCGGCGTATGATAAAGTTTATAACGATCCGTCGTAAAAGAATGATCCATTCCACTCGCTTCGAAAAAATCCTGAATATCTGGGGAACGAAAAACCAGTGCCTGTTCAAAAGTGGCAGGGTTCTCCGTCCGAGTGATGATCCATTGTTCGGGAGGAAGCAAATGTCCGCCAGCACTTTGGGTTTCGATCATAATCGCCACACCACTTCTTTTATTGAGTGGCGTAATCACGATATTGTCTTTGGAGGTAAAATGGACATAGCCGCTGTACCATTTTTGTTGAAAAATAATTAGGGCTTCCAAAAATTTATAAAAACTATCAAACTTATTGGGAAGGTTATCCACAATTTCAATGATAATTTCTTCAATTTTGAGATGTTTTAAAAAACGAGTCAATACCTGCTTCGTGGTTTCTAAGCCATATTTCCGGCGTAGACCAACGGCCAAACTTCCTTCTCCTGATTTAATACAATCCGTCAAAAAGAGATGAAACTGAGATTTTGTTTTTGCTTTTTTCTGATCTAAATTATTTAAATTCCCAATTATTCGATCTGCGCCTTCGAGGTCGGCCTTCCGGTATTTTTCTGGAAGATAATGATCGATGTCTAACTCTCTTCCGTAGGCATCATAAAAACTAAGATTGGGACTATCGTGATAGCGAAGCACGATAATGTCTTCGGCGGCAGTTTCACCGGTGAGGAGTTTTATACTTTCAATTTTGGTATCTAGAATTTCGATATGGGTATCACGTTCGAAATGTCCGGGTAATTCGTGATATTTAAATTGTTGTTGGATTGGGTGCATCGGGAAAGTTCTAGTCGTAGGGTTCGATATATTTTTATATTTCCAAATATAATGAAAATTTTACGGGACGTAATACATTACTAACAACAAATGACAAAGACTGTAAGTTTTAAGTACATAAAACTTTTCTTATATTTGAATCATGAACTCCCCCGCTTCATCTTATTCCTTATCGCACCTCTCCTCGACCACTCGTCAGCAGTGGAAAGCGCTTCAACAAAAACACTTAGCAGATAATTTTTTGTTGTTATTAAGTGAGCAATGGAACAGTCATATCGAAGAAGGAAAATATGAAGCTATTTTAAAAAGTAAAAAAGGAACAGCACTCTCTACCTTTTTTGATCCTACTTTTAAGGCGACTCAAAGTCATTGGCGATCTTTGAAAATTGCGATGAATACGCGCGGCTTTTTTGTTCCAGTTTCGGCACTTAAAAAATTTAGCATTTCGCAAATCGAAGAGCACTTAGTCTACCTACGAGCGTACGAACAATTTATGGATTTGCCGGGGTTATTACAACTCACCAAAGCAGCAGCCAGTGAAACGGATAACAAAGATTTACCACTACCCTATTTATTTAGTTGGGAACATTTTAAACAGTTCGCATTTTTTCTTACTAAACAAAGACAAGTAAAACCTTACTTATTTCACTATCGTTTTAGAACGGGTAATTTTGAACAGTTCTTACCTGGACAACAGATCATTATTTACCTACACCTTATAACCTTAGATTTTTTTGGTTTAGGAGATCAAGGTATTAACCTAAAACGGTTGATTAATGTAGCGCAGCCTTCTGTCCAAACGTTTATCGAAAACCATGAAGTCGCACTATTTGATTTTCTTAATAAAATAAAAAACAGAAAACTAACGACGAAAATAATTAGTGGTGCGACGAATATCAAGCAGGACTTTTTCAACATCTGTCAAGAAGATCTTTCTATTATAAAATTCCAAGAATTACTAGACAATCAATCTGGTAAAAAACTAAGAGAAGAATTACCAGAAGAAGCTTTTCAGTTACTAATCAATGGTGAGGAAAATACCGGAACGCGTATAAAAAATATTTTTGGACAAAAATCTATTATTGCAAGATTACAATCGGTTCGAGAAAAAAGTCATGGAGAAAATTGGCCTGCCTTTGTTCCAGAAACACCAGCTTGGATCGA
>CALKJE010000399.1 GCA_937995675.1 uncultured Saprospiraceae bacterium | reverse complement strand
TTTCAAAAGACCAAGTAAAAATTGAAGAAGCCAAAGATGTGCAATTATTATATAGCGATTCAGCCGTGGTACGAGTACGCGTCAGTGGTCCCAAGATGCTACGCCATATTGATCATAGTAAACCGAAAGAAGAATTTCCAGAAGGCATCCTAATTGAATTTCTACGTCCAGGATCTAATAGCACCCAAGGTAGCTTGACGGCTAAATATGCCATTCGATTGGAAAACGAAAGTAAAGTCATCGTCCGCGACAGTGTAGTTTGGAAAAGCGGAAAAGGAGAAGAGCTGGTCACCTCGGAACTTATCTGGGACGATCAGCGTAAAATGGTGCATACCAATCGATTTGTTAAAATCACCAAACCTGATGAAGAATTTTTTGGTTATGGATTCGAAGCAGATCAAGACTTTAATCATTGGAAAATTATTAATCCTACGGGAAGAATGGTCGTGGAAGGATTAGAGGAACCTTTGGAGTAACTTTCTACAAGATTATTTTTAATTTGCCCATCCAAGTGTCAAGACAAAAACAAAAAATAGACTTCCTTAAATAGTCTCTCCCAGAATGCTTATATTTGATGGTCATGTAACCTATTTTGGGAGACTGTTCCATAAAGTGTGTCAGCGGGCTTGGCTTCCTTTATAGCCTGCTCCGCAGTATTGCGGAGACCGAGGTGCGGGCGGCAAAAATGACACACTTAACTGAATAGTTCCTATTTTGGTCAACCTTTCGTTACCAATAGCACTTTAAAAATCAATATTTTCCTTGCTAACGATTCTTATCTTTTTATTCTTATCTGCCTTGTTTTCTGGGACCGAAATCGCGTTTGTTTCGGCTAGCAAATTACGGATAGAACTTAAGCGAAATAAAGGAGGACGTCGGAGTCGGATGCTAGCTCATTTTTACGACAAGCCAGCCGAATTTTTGGCCACTATGCTGGTAGGAAATAATATTGCCTTAGTTGTTTTTACTACACTGATCACGGTTCCACTCACCGCGATAATTAAACAGTATTTTAATATTGATGCTGCTACGGATCCACCTATCATATTATTGTTTAATACCCTTTTAATTACCATCATTATTTTAATTTTTGGTGAATTTCTACCAAAAACATTATTCCGACTTTTTGCGGATGAGATTCTTTATTTTCTGGCGGTTCCTATTCGTTTCTTTCAATTTATTTTGGCAATTCCTGCTTGGTTGATGACCAAGTTTTCTAATTCATTATTGGTAACGGTTTTAAAAACACCTATTGAACATACGGCGAATATCATCACTCGATTAGATTTAGAACAATTCATTCGCGATACACGAGTGGAATCGAAAACGGAAGAAGATATTGAAATTGATACCGAATTATTTGAAAATGCACTACACCTTAAAAAAATAAAAGTTCGGGAGTGTATGATACCTCGTAAGGAGATTGAGGCCATTGATGTATCCGCATCCTTAGAAGAACTACGGCAGGTTTTTGTAGAAAGTTATCATTCGCGAATCATCGTTACCAAAGATGGAGATATTGACAAAGTGATGGGATATGTTCACCATCAACAACTCCTTAACGAACCACGTCGACTTCGAGACATTGTGATTGATATTCCGATTGTTCCTGAAGTAATGCGGGTACGAGATTTGATGAATTTATTAATAAAAAAAAGAATCAATATCGCCTGTGTCGTAGATGAATTTGGCGGTACTTCTGGGATTATTACCCTAGAAGATATTCTAGAAGAAATATTTGGTGAGATCGAAGACGAACATGATCAGGAAGAATACGTAGAAGATCAGATAAGTGAGAATGAATACATGTTTTCTGGTCGTTTAGAAATAAGTTATCTAAACGAAAAATACGAAAACCTAAATTTCCCCGAGGGAGATTACCATACCTTGTCCGGCTATATTGTAATGACCAATGAAACTATTCCTCAAAAAGGAGAGGTGATCAATTTGGATGATTATCAATTCAATCTAGAAGTGGTGAGCGATACGAAGATTGAATTGATACGGGTGATTAAGTTAAACCCAATACAAGGTGGTGCGGACGAATAAAATGCGAAAGTTAGAAGAAGCCCTCACCATATTTTTTGAATGTTCAATTAAATAAAAAATTGTTGCAAATTTGAAACTGAGTTTAAAATCATTTAACAATTTCAAAAGCAAAAGCAACTACAACTTCAAGCGCAAAAGCCTGTCCGATGGTAGGCAAAATCTGCTAGATGAGGAATAATGTTTTTGAAAGGAATATAATTCTATCAGATAAGATGGGCAGCAAAATGACGGAGAAGGTAACTCGTTAAGAAAACACGATAAAAGTATTTGATTTTGATTTTGAAGTTGCGCTTGCGCTTTAAAAATTTTGCCTTATTGATTAAATAGAAGCTTAGTGCCTTCGGGACTAGCATATTCCGTTGGGTGTAAACACTTTAAATGAAGAAGCTACTAGCTAATATCTTTTATTCCTTTCCTATTCAGTTAGTGATCTTGCACTTGCGGAACAATCTTCTATTGATCCTCACTTGGATATTGATCACTTTGTTGATGACTGGACAACTGGGTAGGTTATTTGGAATTCGCTATTTGTTTTTAGCACCAGAATATTTGGGCGAAGTGAGTGGGTTGAGTTACTTTTTCCTAGGGCTTGGATTCGGAGCTTTTTTTACTACGTGGAATCTCACAGCCTATTTATTAGATGCGCATCATTTTCCTTTTTTAGCATCGTTGGCTCGTCCCTTTACCAAGTTCTGTCTTAATAATTTTATTATTCCATTGGCCTTTTTAGTGCTCTATTTTGGACACACTATTTATTTTCAAACCTACAACGAATATCGAGATGCCTCCACTGTTTTTTGGCATTGCTTGAGCTTTGCGATTGGGGTTGGATTTTTTGTATTGATTTCCTCTTTTTATTTTAGATTGACCAATAAAGATATTTTTAGTTTTAGAAAAAAACGAAAAAAGACACCTCCCAATTTACTTAAATCTATTGCACCTGGACGACAAGTAGAAGAACTCCCCACCGTGAAAACGGGCATCAGTACTTGGCGAGTAGATACCTACCTGACCGAGGAGATGAAGACGCGTTTAGTTCGTAATGTTGAACATTATGATAGTAGCATTTTATTAGGTGTTTTTAAACAAAATCATTTAAATGCCTTAGTCGTTCAATTACTGGCGATGGTCGTATTGATTAGTCTAGGATTAGCGATTGATAATCCACTATTTCGGATTCCTGCAGGTGCAAGTATTTTTGTCTTAGGTTGTGTCGTGTTGTCGATCACAGGAGCGATAACGTATTGGTTTGACAAATGGCGGTTTACCTTGTTTGTCGTCATGTTGGTGTTGATTAATTACCTTTCTAGTTTCGATATTTTTACCCATGAAAATAGAGCGTATGGACTTAATTATAAAATTCCTCCAGTGGAGTATACTTACAAAAATCTTCAAGATGTAAGTAATAATGGAAACTGGGAAAAAGACAAAGCCCATACCCTTCAAATTCTTGAAAACTGGAAAGATAAGATGGCTGCTCAAGGTGTCGAAAAACCTAAAATGGCGATCTTC
>CALKJE010000398.1 GCA_937995675.1 uncultured Saprospiraceae bacterium | reverse complement strand
GCCTCCTTTTTTCAATTCTAAGGACCAATGGTCATTTTGATCGACCTGTTTCGAGGTATTACAGGCATAAATCAAAAGCAAAGTGATGAAAATAGAGAGAAGGGTTAATGTCTTAGTTATCATAAAATGGAGGAGCTTTTAACAAAAAAAGATAAATCCAGATCAAGATAATATTTTATTTTTGATCCAATAGGTAGTTTTCTTAGAAAATAGGCAGGAAAATCGAATTTGGTAGTCTGATTGGCGGTTTTTGGGGTTTAAAAAATCGACAATCTATAAAAAATAAAAAAGCGTTTCACCCAATAGAATATTAGATAAAACGCTCTGTACAAAAAAAATGGCTATTGAAGTTGTTTAAAAATGAAGCACAATGGTTCCGGCTAAATCATTGATTACGGCCACACTCCCGCTTTCGCGGTTCCCTCATTTGATGCACTGTCGTGCATCACCCTGCGGGTTCATTCGGTCATTTCACAAATTTATCGGCATCATAGCTTTGGCTATGAACCTCAAAATTTGCATCGTCTTGATAATCAAGCTTCTAGCCTCACCTTTTGTGAACATTCTTAAACAACTTCATTCTTTATATATCAGTTTCAAACTATGAAGTTGTTTAGGAATTCGAAAAGAAGGCGAGAACTAGAGAAAATTGTTCAAATCAAGCCTCTTTTTTAAGTTCATAGCCGCGCTATGGACGAAAAAAAAGGCGATGAGTTGAATAATTTAATCAGTTCGCAGTCAATTTTGGAGTTTTTAAACAACTTCTATTTATTGATCGACAGTTTTTCGGTATGCGCTCCGTCTTCTGTTTCAAAACGAACAAAATAGATTCCTTGAGCTAAGTTTGCGGTATTAATTTCTCGAGTAGAATTTACTCGACTTTGAGTTAAGTCTTTTACTTTTTGACCTACACTATTTAGAACTGAAATAGTGAGTATTTTATCTCCAGTGTAATCAAAGTTTAAATTAAAAAAATCCTTGGCAGGATTAGGACTGATAGAAACGTTGTTTAAACCATTTTCTAGAAGAGCGGTAGAAGTGGTAATATCTGTTTGACCAATATTGATTCCTCCGTCAAAAGCAGGCACGTAGGCGATCTCTTTGATTATTAAGGTTTCAGCTTCTGAATCAACGGCTATTTTCATCCAACCGTCTGAGAACTCACCAGCAAGAATGGCAAAACCTATGTAATGATCGTCCAAATTCGTCCAGCCTTCTGCAAAAAATCCATTTTGAAAGTTCTTAGTATAAGCCGCAATATCATCATCTTCAATATAATATTCAGAAGCCCAAAATTGACTAATATTCTCTCCACCATTAAATACTTTTGCCTTTAGACTTCCAAAAACAGTAAGATCATTATATCCCGTTCCAATAATACAGCCATGAAATGGGACAGTCGTAATTCCTAAATCACCTTCTTTTTGATTTAGAAAGAAATCAGTTAATCCGTCCTCGTCAACATCCAAGGCTAGATTAGCATTCATGGGAATAACCCAACCATCGCCATAATCAGTATATTGGATTTGAGCAAAAAGATTAGACATTAAAAAAAAGACAAAGATACCCAGTAATAGATTTTTCATAACTTAAATATTTTTTGTTAAAAAGATAGCTATTATATTATCATATAGCTATTTAGCTTTATATTTTCATTTTTCTAACCATCCTTTTTAGTATTTATTGCTTGAAGGGAAAAATTTAACAAGCTTGTAGGGAAAAAAGGTAGAAGGATTTATCCAAATTATTTTTAAAACGGCTAACCAACTTACCTGTTAAATACCTTAAATAAAAAAAGCGCTTTACCAACCAGGACGGTCGATAAAACGCTTTAATTATAACTATAAAATTAAGTTTTTTACAAGAATTTAGTATCCATCATTCTGTGTAATAACTCCATCACTTGCAAGTATTTCTGAATCAGGAATAGGGAATACATAGTAATTTGCATTGACAGGTAGTCCCATTTCCGCATCAACAGTTCCAGTTCTTACTAAATCAAACCATCTTTGGCCTTCAAGGGCTAACTCTAATCTTCTTTCGTCTGCAATTGCTTGTCTAAGAGTCGCTTGGTCAGTATCTCCTGTATAATCGCCTAAACCAGCTCTGTTTCTAGTCTTATTCAATTGATCGACTGCACCAGAGCCGTTGGTTTCATTTAAAGCTTCTGCTAATAAAAGAACCACGTCTCCTAATCTAAGCTCGATATAATCTTGCTCAAGACCACCACCCCATTTAGGTCCAGTCATGGCATCTGCATCAATGGTTAAATCTCTACGTAAATCACCAGGACTTGCATCAAACGCAGCAATTAAGTCTGGATCTAATGGCTCAAGAGATTTAGTATCTCCACCACTGAACCAACCAGGGAATAAAGTAAAACCATATTCATCTTCAATAGAACTTGAAAGCGGTGTAGCAAAAATAATTTCTTTATTTAAATCAGCACCTTCAGCAAAAATATCTGCAAAATTTTCTTGCAGTTCAACTCCTGCACCACCAGCGTTACTTACAACGGTAGCTAAAATTGTAGCAGCAGAACCATAATTACCCTGAGCCATATAAACCTTACCTAATAATCCTTGTGCAGCAAGTTTTGAAGCACGTCCGGAAGAAATTCCAGAGTTGTCTAAGCCATCAATAGCAGCTTGAAAATCAGGAATGATATTATTAGTATAAACTTCGGATGCCCGCGTTCTTGCTAAAATAGATTTATCATCAACCGCAGGAGAAGCAGAAGTATTTACGGTTACGTCACCAAAAACTTGCACCAACTTGAAGTAAGATAAAGCTCTCAAAAATTGAGCTTCTGCTACTTCTGTTGCATCAGTAGAATTTTCAATTACGTTATTTGCACTAAGAATAGACTTATACAAATTACTGTAGAAAGGTTGGAAGAATTGTCCTACCAAGTCACCACCTGCTAGATCCGCATTGAATCTATCAAATGCTGGATAAGGCTCTTCATCCATCAACATATTATCCGCTCTAAAGTCTCCCATAACTGCCATTGGCGTAGTAGAAGCTTGTTGGTAATAATAAGCCGCATTCAATACTCCTGCATAAGATTCTAAGGAGGAAGCTTCAGCTTCTAATGGCGGCACTTGGTCTAGATCATTGTCACATGCTGTTAGAAACAACAGTAACCCTAATATTAAATATAAATTTTTCATTATTTTATTATTTTACTTTTTTAGAATTTAGAAATTAACATTTACACCAAGTGTAAAGCTTCTTACAATAGGACTAGCACCTTCCTGGTATCCATAAGTGGTTGGCCCTAGGTAATTATTGTTTGTAATTTCCACACCTTCAGGATTAAAAGAAGTATATCCATCCGCCATCTTATACAATAAGTTCGTAGCTGCTAAATAAACTCTAGCAGAGCTTAATCCAATCTTACCAATAAAGTCTGGTCGAAGTGTATAACCTAAGGTAACATTTCTTAACGCGATGTAAGAAGCATCTTGAACTAATGCACCGTGTGCATTTCTAGTCTGCTGGTAATGTCTTCCTGTAGCATCTTCAATACCATCACCTTCTGAATCAAAGCTAGCTCGTAATCTACCACCAAATTGAGACTCCCAATAAATTGGGTCAATATTGTAAACTTCTGCTCCTTGAGAACCTTGGAACTGCAATGATAAATCAAAATCTTTGTATCCAACTTGTGTATTTAAACCCCAGTAGAAATCAGGTGTAGCGGATCCTAGTTTTACATAATCACCTTCTTCATCAATCACCCCATCATTGTTTTGATCAATTACGTAATACTCAGAACTACTAAATCCAATATTTCTAGAAGGATCTGCAATATGAATCGTTGAAACTTGTCCATCTGTTTCATATCCCCACATCTCTCCAATTTCTCCACCAACATAGTTTCTAAATTGAGGACCACGACCAGAAGGACCACCGTATACTGCATTTGGTAATGCATCTAAATCTCCTAAGCTAGTGATTTCTGTGTTTACCGTAGAAAGGTTAGCACTAACACTCCATTGAAGGTCTCTGTTATTGATAACGTTAGCTCCTACTTCAATTTCTAATCCTGAACTAGTTACATCTCCACGGTTAAGTACAATTGAATTCGTACCTAGTACCTCAGAAACACTTTGGTTAATTAACATGTCTTCGATATCAGAAGTATAGTAATCAACACCAATTCTGAATCTGTTTTCAACGAAACCAAAGTTAATACCGAAGTTGGTTTCTGTATTGGTCTGCCAAGTTAAATCATCGTTTGCAACATTGCTAGGAATAAGGAATCCTGTTCCGAAGGCAGTGTTTTGTGCTTGTAATAAACTCAATGCATCGTAAGAACCTAAGAAAGAAGTGGTTCCTAAGGTACCTCTACTGAATCGTACTTTTAGATCAGATAAGAAGTTTGAGTTGAAAAAAGATTCGTTATGTACATTCCATCCAAGAGAAACTGCAGGGAATACTTCGTATCGGTTATTTTTACCAAAACGAGAATCACCATCTCTTCTTACAGAAACAGATGCTAAGTATCGGTTATCATATGCATAATTAATTCTACCAAAAACACTTCTTCTAGAAACATTTTCCTGTCGTAGATTGGTTCTAATATCTTCAGGCGCAACAAATGAGTAGTTCAAAGGAAGACCAAAAGGAATATTTGTAGCATTTAAAGAAGTTCCTCTGATGTAGAAATTCTGGAATTCAACACCAGCTACTGCTCCAACATCATGCTTTCCTAATTGCTTAGTATAGTTTAACGTAGTCTCACTTAAGATAGAAGATCTTTTAAGATCTGTTTGGTCTAAATCAGACTGGTTGGTACGCTCTCGAGAATCAGCGGTAACTCCTTGGTAGTAGAAAGCTCTAGTATCATTCAAATCTCCACCTAAAACCGTTTTGATATTCAAGCCATCAATGATTTGAAATTGTAAGTAAGAATTTACGTTACCAAAATAAGTTTTTTGAAATCTTCTAGCATTGTCAAACTTAGCAGCAGGACCAGAATCACCCGTTCCACCAATACCGTTTCTTTCACGACCATAGTGCCAATCGTGTGCGATATCACCAGGTTCTAGTGTATAAATACTTGAATTGATTAATCCACCTCCTCTATAACCGTTGTCAAAGTCTCTACCGATATTGGTAGCTGTGTTTCCACTGTCAGCAAGTGCTTGTCGCTTAGCATCTAGTTCTTGTACGAAAGCGATAGATGCTGCTGTATGATAAATTGGAGAGATACTGTAAGCTCTTAAAAGGTCTCTCATATCATG
>CALKJE010000397.1 GCA_937995675.1 uncultured Saprospiraceae bacterium | reverse complement strand
GCGACCACGCTGTGGTCGATCTTCAATCGTGGGACCGCCGTTGGCTAATATACTGTGACCACTCTGTGGTCATTTATACCAATGGACAGATTTCTAATGAACACATATCTACGCTTTCCGATTAAGCAATAAATTAATTTTCACACCAAATTCCCACTGAATATTTAAAAAAGATCATTTTAAATTCAAATAAGACTAAGACTTGATCAAAAATCCCACTTTAGGCCCAAAAAGCTCAAAAAAGACCACTTTTCAGTTAAAAAAATAGAAAAGCCCGACTTTCGAGGAGAAAATCGGGCTTTTACGACTATTATTTTGACTAGAATATGCGAATCAGAAGCTAAATTTCTAGTTTTTTACTAAAAAGAGTCTTGGAAGAACCTTCTTGCTTTCTTCTTCTACGATAGAAGAAAGCAAATAGCAAGAAGCAAGCGGCAAGAAGCAATTATATCCCAAACTCAATTAGAAGATAATGTTTCTTCGATTTATACATTTATTTCCAACCCCTTATTCGCATTTTATTATAGTTTCTTCGGAATACGAATTTGCTGTCCAGGGAAGATTTTATTAGGATCTTTCAATAAAGGCTTATTCGCTTCAAATAATTTCTTGTATTTCATTGGATCACCGTAGAAACGCTTAGCGATCTTTGATAAGCTATCTCCTCTTTTTACAGTGTAGAACTCCGCAGCAGGCGCTTCTTTGTCTACGCTTATTCTATCATCTACAGAAGCGATTCCGCCTACATTTCCAAGAGAAAGGACCAATCGCTCCTTATCTG
Source organism: uncultured Saprospiraceae bacterium (assembly GCA_937995675.1). Taxonomy (GTDB): domain Bacteria; phylum Bacteroidota; class Bacteroidia; order Chitinophagales; family Saprospiraceae; genus JALZUU01. Next base: position 9,198 of record CALKJE010000397.1, on the reverse strand, counting down.
CCATCTTTTTTACCTGTCCGTAGATAGTAACGGTATCATCGTTAAGGTCCAATTCTAGGTTTTTGACCTTAATTCCAGTGTTATCTACCACACTTTTTAATAAAAACATTTTCTGCTTTCGGAATAATTCTTCCTCCATCGCGATGATTTCAGGAGATTTTACTTCAGCAGCAGCCTTTTTGGTCAAAACCTTTGATCCGGCATTCTTTAAAAATGAAAATAAACCCATTTGTAATAAATTATTTAGTTGATAATGTGAACTTTCGTCCAAAAAAAGATTAATAAATTAGTGTAAACCAAAACTATTGGAAAAACACATCGTAAATTATTAAATGATTAAGATGGCCAATAGTTCATTAACTCATGCAATTATACGGTAAAAGCAGCAATTATCAGTTATAATTTCTATATTTGCACCGTTTTTTCAATAGACTTTATGTATAATATGAAGTTGTTTAAAAATAAATCGAGAATCTAATATGTAAGTCATTAATTTTCAACCTTTATTTTTTTTACAAATTCATAGAAAAAAGTTCAAAAGTCTCCATAAATCCAACTAAATTTTAAACAATGCAAGGTAAAGGTATTATTAAGTTCTTCCTGGTGGTTTTAACCCTCATGTGCCTATTGCAGTATTTCTATTTATTGCCAACTGCAAAAGTAGAAAAGAATGCAGAATCATACGCACAATCGCTCGCCTCAAGTGTTGCTGATCCAGCACAAAAAAATGAGGTAATCTCTGCGGCCAGAAGTGCTTACTTGGACTCTATGTCCAGCGAGGTGATTTTTAGTATTCCAATGCTAAAAAAGTATACGTACGAAGATTTGAAAAATGCTCAACTAAATTTTGGACTTGATCTAAAAGGTGGAATGAGTGTCGTACTTCAGGTAGATCTGAAAGATTTTCTATTGAACGTTTCTGGTTTCAGCAAAGATGCAAATTTCAATGCGGCACTAGATAACGCTGAAAAAGCGCAGGCCAGTTCTCAAGCTGATTTTATTAGCTTATTTGCCGACGAGTATAAAAAGGTGGCACCAAACGGTTCGCTACGAAATATTTTTGCTCGTGGTACCCTAAAGGAAGACATCGGAACCAAAAACTCTAACGCTGATATCATCCAATTACTTCGTGAGACAGCAACTCAAACAGTTGACCTTACTTATAAGCGATTGAAAGAAAGAATTGACGAATTAGGGGTGGTACAACCAAACGTTTCTTTGGATGCTGCACGTGATTTGATCTTAGTAGAACTACCTGGTATCTCTAATCCAGAACGTGCACGTGGTTTCTTAGCCAATACTGCAAAACTAGAATTCTGGAAAACCTACCGAATCTCTGATAACAACAATATTTTAGGTGCGCTTCAAGAAGCGGATCGTAAATTAGGTGTTGCTGGTGGAACCACAGAAGAGGCAGCAGCCGACTTCACGGTAGAAACTAAGTACAATTATAGCTACGATGATAATGGTAATATTACTGACTCGACTTCTTACCAAGATACGATCCGTAACGTAGCAAACCCTTTAAATAGTGGTGGACCATTGTTAAGTTTACTTCAACTAAACGGTCAAACGGGTGCAGGTGTTAGCTACCCACTAACCGTAGTAGGAGTTGCCGCAAAAAATAAGATTGACCAAATCAATAAATATCTTGAACAGCCAAACATCAAAAGTTTATTCCCAAAGGATTTAAAATTTATGTGGGGTTATTCTAACATCGACTACTTGACAGACGAAGTTACGCAGCCAATGTACGAATTGTATGCGATCAAAACGGCTCGTCAAGGAAAGGCACTTTTAGAAGGAGACGTTGTTACCGGTGCTACTTCTAATCCAGATCCAACAAATGGTGAGATTACGGTATCTCTACAAATGAACGGAGAAGGTGCGAGACGATGGGGACAGATTACCACAGAAGCTGCTCAAGATAACAATCGAGAAATTGCCATTTCACTAGATAATAAAGTGGTAAGTGCTCCACGTGTAAACCAAGCAATTATGGGAGGTAGTTCTGCTATCTCTGGAGATTTTTCTCAGCAAGAAGGAGATGACTTAGCGAAGATTCTAGAGATTGGGAAACTACCTGCTCAGACAAAAATTATTCAAGAGCAAATCGTTGGACCTTCTTTAGGAGCTGAGAATATTAGCCGTTCGCTTAACTCCATGATTATTGGATTAGGATTAGTATTGTTCTTTATGATCGCTTACTACGGTGGCGGTGGTATCGTTTCAATCATTGCACTTCTTGCCAACTTATTCTTTATCGGAGGAGCATTAGCCAACTTCGGTACGGTACTTACTTTACCTGGTGTGGCTGGTATCATCCTGACCATTGGTATGGCGGTGGATGCCAACGTAATCATCTACGAAAGAATTCGAGAGGAACTTCGAGAAGGTAAGAGTACCCTAGCAGCCATCAAAGATGGTTTCCAACAATCTTATTCTGCGATCATTGATGCCAACGTAACGACTATCTTAACGGCTTGTGTATTAGCATACTTCGGACTTGGACCAATTAAAGGTTTTGCAGTTATCCTGATTATTGGGGTAATTTCTTCTCTATTTACTGCGGTACTGGTTGGACGTTTGATGATCAACTGGTGGACAGAAAAAGGAAACGATATGAGTTTCTGGACTGGATTCTCTAAAGATGCTTTCTCTAACTTAAGTATCGACTGGTTAGGAAAACGTAAGATCGCTTATATGTTCTCTGGTATTATCATCTTAGCTGGTCTTGTATCTATGTTTACACGTGGATTCGAATTAGGGGTAGATTTCAAAGGTGGATATTCTTATAATATCCAATTTGACGAAGGTCAGAATGTTTCGGCGAATGATCTACGTGCGGCTCTTGCGACTCCATTTGGTAAAGAACCAATCGTAAAGGCAGTAAGTACACAGAATACATTTAATGTTACAACGGATTACTTAATCACAGATGCTAGCGAAGATGCAGCTAAAGACGTTATGACAGCTTTACACGGTGGAGTGAATAGCTTATTAGGTGGAAATCTAAATATAGATCAATTCAAAAACCCTAACGGAATTGGAACACACGTAACGAGTAGTAATAAGGTAGGACCAAATATCGCAGATGATATTAAAACGAGTTCTTTCTACGCAGCTATTTTAGCATTACTATTTATCTTCTTCTATATTTTTGCACGATTTAATCGATGGCAATATAGTGCGGGTGCGGTTGCTGCCCTATTCCATGATACCTTGGTCGTATTAGCGATCTTCTCTATCTTCCACGGTATCTTACCTTTCGCTATGACGATTGATCAAGCATTTATCGCAGCGATCCTAACGGTAATTGGATACTCTATTAACGATACAGTGGTTGTATTTGACCGTATTCGTGAATATATGAACTTATACACTAGCAAAACGAAAGAAGAGATCATCAACGGTGCGGTTAACAGTACGGTAAGTAGAACGGTGATTACGTCTTTAACTACTTTATTTGTAGTAGCAATTCTACTCTTCTTCGGTGGAAGTAGTATTCGTGGATTTGCTTTTGCTTTATTCGTAGGTATCATCGTGGGTACTTATTCTTCTGTTTTTATCGCGACACCTATTATGTCCGATTTAAGTGGAGACTTAAAGCCTAAGAAAAGTAAGAAAGGTTCTTCTACTGAAAGCGCATTTAAGCGTAGAACAGTTGAGCCTTAGGTTGCAAATAACCTTTTTATATAAAAAGCCTGACGCTAATAGAATAGCGTCAGGCTTTTTTGTTTGGGCGTTAAATATTATCAGGTTAAAAATAAGGGACTGTACTACTAAGCGTGTCATTTTGCCAGCCCGCACCTCGATCCTAAAGGAAGCCATACCCGCTGACACACTTTAACAGAACAGTCTCAAAATAACGCTTCTTTATTTTGAACGAATCTTCATTTTTGGCATAGTAGTTGAATATAGATATACTGTAAGTTTTGGTTAAAAAATTGTAAGATTCGTTTCCTAAGTCTGATGTCTAACATCAGACTTATTTTTTTGGGGAGATATGTAGACTTCGAGCGATTTTTCATTTTCTGAATCCCGAATTTACTTAGTTGTTCTACTTTTACTTCAAGCGATTTTCCATTTTTTTTAATTCCAAATCTACTTAGTTGTTCTTTCCTATCGTCTCTCTCTGCCTACGCAGATTTGGAAGAAAAATGTAAAATTCGCTCTCAGCATGGTGCTTCTCAACTAGAATTTCCTTTTCAAGCTAGATCTTTTCTCTTTTCCAATTCCACCGAGAATTCCTTTCGCTCGTTATTTGCTACCGTTTTTATCTATAATAATCCTATTTACCCCTATTTGCCGTTTCTGGCACAGTAGTTGAATATAGATATACTGTAAGTTTTGGTTAAAAAATTGTAAGATTCGTTTCCTAAGTCTGATGTCTAACATCAGACTTATTTTTTTTATACCTATACTTCGAGCGATTTTTTATTTTCTGAATCCCGAATTTACTTAGTTGTTCACTCCTGTGCCTCGGGATCGAAGTAGATGATATCTTAGGCGAGTCTATTTTGGTATCAGACGATGCGCGATGAGGGAAGATAGCCTTTGCTATCTGACCGAGGAGCAAAGACGTATGATAACAAAAGAGGCCGCATTAGGTGTCAGATATTTTGGTACCGAGGCACTTTCGTCGCTCACTTCCTGCGCAGATGTCGGGAGGAAAATTAAAAATACGCTCTCAGCGAGGTCTTCTCAACTAGAATTTCCTTTTCAAGCTAGATCTTTTCTCTTTTCCAATTCCACCAAGAATTCCTTTTGCTCGTTATTTTCTACCGTTTTCATTTATAATAATCCTATTCATTCCTATTTGATGTTTCTGGCACAGTAGTTGAATATAGATATATTGTAAGTTTTGGTTAAAAAATTGTAAGATTCGTTTCCTAAGTCTGATGTCTAACATCAGACTTATTTTTTTGTCATTTTACTTCGAGCGATTTTTCATTTTTTTTAATCCCGAATCTGCTTAGTTGTTCGTTCCTTTCGTCTCTCACTGCCTGCGCAGATATCGGGAGAAAAATGAAAAATTCGCTCTCAGCGGTCTTCTCAACTTCCCTTTCCTTTCAAAATCTATTTTTTTATTTTCAGAATCCCGAATTTTCTTGGTTGTTCTACTTTTACTTCGAGCGATTTTTCATTTTTTCAATTTCAAGTCTAGTTAATTCTTCAGATCGTGTATTATTCTTTCTCTATTTATATTCATAAAAAAAGGGCTCAAACCATCTTTTAGAAAGACGATTTAAACCCTTTTTGATTGTATTTATAAACTTAAGGTAGATTTACTCTACCAAATGATCCGATACATTATAATTCTCTTCTTTTGGATTTGGACCATATGCGTTTGTTCCTGGATCACTATCTATACACATAAACACGATTAGGACGATTCCTGCTAAAGGAATTAAAGAAACCAATATCCACCAACCACTTTTTCCTGTATCATGCAACCTTCTCACCGCTACAGCTAGCCCCGGAATAAATAACCCAAGCCCCCAAGCAGCATAAGCTAATATGCCAATAGTCGCCAATGACTCAGAGATTGACCCTAACACAAAAATTAAGGCTACAATAGCTAATAGACCTAATAAGTTAAATAAAAAAAAGTTCCAATATTCTGCTCTACGAGCTCTGCCTTCAAAATCTGCATAATGATTTCTAATAACATTCATAAAATAATCCATTGTTTTGTTTTTAAAGGTTTTTAAAAATTCTGGTTTACACATTAAATATAGTAAACAACTCGACATACAAAGAATTTCTTACCTATTCTTTTTTTCTGGCACAGTAGTTGAATATAGATATACTGTAAGTTTTGGTTAAAAAATTGTAAGATTCGTTTCCTAAGTCTGATGTCTAACATCAGACTTATTTTTTTGGGATATATTGACTTCAAGCGATTTTTCATTTTCTGAATCCCGAATTCTCTTTATTATTCAAGCCTTTTTGGGCTAATTCCTTTATTAGTTATTCGCTCTCAACAAAGCAAAAAACATCCTATTCTTGAGAGTTTTTCTGCTTTTAGTATCTATCATTCAGGTTTTTGTTCTTTTTCCATTCAAATCTTTCCTTTTTTTAAGACGCAACATTCAAAACGCTCCTAACGTTTTAATAGGGCAATATCAATTCTTATATTTATATTTAGCCATGAAGAAAATCTTACTTCCCTTATTCACACTCCTGTTTATCTTTTCCTGCACCTTTACTCAAAAAATTAAGGATGGCTCAATGGCTTTTGACCGCAAACAATATGCGGTGGCTATTCCTATGCTTAAAAAAGAAATCACTAAATCTAAGAGCAGAATAGAAAAGGGTAAATTAGCCATGATGCTCGGTGAGTCGCTTAGACGAACCAATCAATCTCCGGCTTCTATCGAATGGTATTTGACGGCTTATGACTTCGGTGCTGGAGAAGAAGCACTAAAACAGCATGCTTACGCACTCAAGCGTAATGGACAATATAAGGAGGCTAAAGAGGCTTTTAAAAACTTAGGAATCGAGATTGGAAGTCCTTACGAATATCGTCGAGAGATACAGGCTTGTAATTTAGCCATCGGTTGGAACGATGAAGACAAAGCTTACAGAGAATATCAAATATCTCCTGCTTCTTTTAATAGTCCTGATTCTGAATATGCTCCAGCTATTTATCCCAACCAACAACTACTCTTTACTTCTGATCGAAATACGGCAACAGGAGAAGGGACTTATAACTGGACGGGGAATGCTTTTTCGGATATCTTTCGTGTGGATCTGAAAAATAACGAAATTGAAAATTTTAGCCCAAGCATCAACTCTATTCATAATGAAGGAACGGCGGCTTTTAACGCAAACTTTACAGAGATGTATTTTAGTCGCTGCTATACAGAAGAAAAGCGCGGCGATAATTATTGTAAACTCATGGTTTCGAAACGCGAGGACGATGCTTGGACACCTCCGGAACCACTAAGTTTTGTGGAAGATAAAGTCAATTATGGTCATCCGGCTTTATCAGCTGATGGTCAGACGATGTATTTTAGTAGCGACCATTCCGATGGCTGGGGTGGTTATGATATTTATTATGTTGAAAATTCTTTAGATGGTTGGGGGGAACCTAAACTATTGAGTCGGGATATTAATACGCAGGGCGATGAAAAATTTCCTTCAGTAGATAAAGATACTTTATACTTTTCTTCAGACTATCACGCAGGATTGGGTGGATTGGATATTTTTAGAATTTATAAAATGAAAAATGGTCGATGGAGTTCACCACATAATCTCAAACCACCAGTTAATTCAAGTGAAGATGATTTTGGATTTGTGGTAAATACCTTAGCGAAAAATAAAAAGGGCGTTTTAGAAAGTGGATTTTTTAGTTCTTCGCGTCAAGACGGAATGGGTGGTGATGATATTTATCAATATGAAAAAGTAGTTCCACCACCGCCGCCGCCACCACCGGTGATCGATACGGTGGTAACAGAAAAACCTAAACCGATCGTTTATAAAATGCTTTTGGATGTTTATGTTTTAGAAAAAATTTATAAGATTCCAAATAATCCAAATAGCAAAGTTTTGGGGCGTCGACCATTAGGAGAAGCTTCACTTGATGTGAATTTTGGAAAAGAGAAAAAAACATATCCTGTTGGTCCTGATGGATTGGTACAAATCGAATTGCAGGAAGAAACGGATTATCGTTTTTTTGCTAGTAAAAATGATTACCTCAATAATACCGAAAACTTCTCTTCCAAAGGTGTCGGAAAAGATCCTGCTAATCCAATCAAAAAATTTGAGTTAGAAATTGAGTTGGATAAAATATTTAGAAATACAGAAATTAATCTAGACAATATCTATTATGATTTTGATGACTGGGCCATTCGTCCGGACGCCGAACCGACCCTCAATCAATTGGCAACTACACTTGCTCAAAATCCTACTATTCGTATTCAACTGGCTTCACATACCGATTGTCGAGGACCATCTACTTACAACGAAACGCTTTCACAAAAAAGAGCACAAGCTGCGGTTGATTATTTGATTACCAAAGGAATTGCCGCCGATCGACTGACAGCGAAAGGCTACGGAGAAAATGCACCAGCCGTAGAATGTAATTGTAAACTTTGTCAGGAAGAAGAGCATCAAGCAAATCGTAGGACGACTTTTGCGGTGATTGACTAATTGATGTGCGGATGTGTAGATGCGTGGATTTTTTGATGTGCATAACTGACCAATCCCAAGGAACGAGGGAAGGCACCGCGTAAGCGGATGGAAGGACAGACTTTTTTTTGATTTGACTAATAAATAGGAATTTCTCATTCTAAATTTAATTTCTACTATCGTCCAATAAAATGACATACTAACAACCAATCGCTCCTGCAAAAAAGTTATTTTTGTTCTATCACTAATACCTTTTATCATCAAAGAAGCCCACTCTATTCCCGAAGTAAATCGCCTCAGTGCGCTCAAGAACTCCTTTAGTTTTTATAAGAATCCATTACCATTACTGATGGAAGGAATCGCCGAGCATGGACCGACCTATGCTTCCTTTCTTGGCGGTGCGGAACGAATTATTTATACGGCCGATCCAGGATTGATTAAATATATTTTACAAAAAAATCAGAAAAATTTTGGGAAATCTCGGTTACAAACCAAGGTATTAAGTCGCTTTGCGGGAAAAGGATTATTGACGGTAGAAGGCGATTATTGGAGACAACAACGGCGATTGATTCAGCCGGGTTTTCATAAAGAAAAATTATCGGGACTGGTAGATATTATGTTGTCTGTGATTGATGAGCAGCTCGATTTATTGGAAGCTAAGTTTGAAAAAAAATCGATTATCGACATTTCGGAAGAGATGATGGAAATGGCTTTTCAGATCGTAGCCAAATCGCTTTTTAGTACACATACCGAAGCGCAAGACCTAAAAGATTTATCAGATAATATTACGGACATTCAGCGATTTGTGATCAAGCAGGTACGACAACCTTTTAAAATTCCTTGGTATTATTTAAGTGGACAATTTCGTAGGGCAGATAAAACGGCCGTGCATACCAAAAAGATTCTTCAAGAATTTATCGACTTCCGTCGCCAGGAAGCTGGCGAACACCACGACTTATTAGACATGTTATTATCAGCTCGATACGAAGACACCGGCGAAGGAATGACGGATACTCAACTGGTAGACGAAAGCTTGATCTTCTTTTCTGCAGGACACGAAAC
>CALKJE010000396.1 GCA_937995675.1 uncultured Saprospiraceae bacterium | reverse complement strand
AGATCGTGTGCGGGAGTTGTACTACACCGCCAAGAAGCTGTATTACCAAAAGGATTTTAATAATTCTTATCAGACTTTACAACAAGCTTTGAATATTGATTCAGATTATGAACCAGCGGTAGCCTTAAAGGAAATTTATGATAAGGCCAACGCTAATCAGAATGCAACAAAATAAAAATAAAAGCAGTTAGAAATAAATTGATACCATAAAAGGTATATTGTAACGATTGCTTAAAAAAATACAATCATGGATTTAAAAGAACTGGAAAGTGGGGTCGATCCTAAAACGCATTGGTATTATCAATCGAAAAAGATTCCGTTATTTAAATATTTTGAAAATGTTTCTGCCCGAGAAGGACAGAAAATTACCGTCGTAGACTTTGGTAGCGGTTCTGGTTTTTTTGCGTATGAACTTTACGAAGCCTATCCCGATAAAATTGAAAAAGTACTCCTCGTAGATATCGGTTATTCCGAAGAAGAAATGGCGCCAACGCGCGGTACCATGATCGAAAAATGCCATTATATTCCACAAGGATTAGATCACTGTATCGTGGTGATGATGGATGTTTTAGAACATATTGAAGATGATTATGCGATTTTAGATATCATTCGAAACGCAGTAGGAGAGAACAGTTATTATTTTATTACTGTTCCTGCTTTTATGAGTGTTTGGTCTACTCACGATGTTTATCTTGGGCATTACCGTCGTTACACAATTGCGATGCTGAAAAAATTATTAGAAACCAAAAACTGTAAAATCGAAAAACAGTATTATCTCTACGGTACGATTTTTCCGCTCGTTTGGATGGTTCGAAAATTAAAGCAGAATAAAGAAAATATGGAGAACCCTGAGTCCTCCGATATGGCACCACTTCCCGGACCGATCAACGCGATTCTAAAAGCTTATAATAGTTTCGAAATGAAATTTAGAAAAGGCAATAAATTATTTGGATTAACCACTGTGGCGGAAGGTAAACTCCGTTAAGTACGAAAAAGAAAAACGTTTACTAAAACTTTAAAGTTTAGTAAACGTTTTTCTTTTTTTCGTTTTCCACGTCGATAAAAAAATTAAACCTTGAAAGAAAAGAATAAAGCCCTTAACGAAAAGAAAGCCCTCGCTCAACTTGGCGGAGGTCAAGCTCGCATAGACAAGCAACACGCGAAAGGTAAATTAACCGCTCGTGAAAGAATTCATTTCCTCCTCGATGATAAATCCTTCGAAGAAGTAGGCATGTTGGTTACCCATCGAAGTACCGACTTTGGGATGGAAAAACAAAAATTTTATGGCGATGGTGTCGTAACCGGTTATGGTACGATCAACAACCGACTCGTCTTTGTTTTTGCACAAGACTTTACGGTTTTTGGTGGCTCGCTTTCTGAAACTCATGCAGAGAAAATTTGTAAGATCATGGACTTGGCCGCACAGAATGGTGCACCGCTAATTGGTCTCAATGATTCTGGTGGAGCACGTATTCAGGAAGGAGTGAAATCACTGGGAGGTTATGCGGATATTTTTTATAGAAATGTTCGTTTCTCAGGGGTGATTCCACAGTTGTCGGCCATCATGGGACCTTGTGCAGGTGGTGCAGTTTACTCTCCGGCGATGACAGATTTTACCATCATGGTAGAAAATTCTTCGTACATGTTTGTAACGGGGCCGAATGTAGTAAAAACTGTAACCAATGAAACCGTAACTGCCGAAGAACTCGGTGGTGCTTCTGCGCATTCTGTCAAATCTGGAGTAACTCATTTGACGGCAGCCAATGATATTGATTGTCTAGAAAAGTTGAAAAGACTATTGGCTTTTTTACCACAAAATAGCAATGAAAAAACACCGGATCTTCCATACGAAATAGGAGAGGAGTACCGTGAAGAATTGGCGACCATCGTTCCTGAATCTGCCAACCAACCGTACGATATGCGAGAGGTGATTGAAGGAATTATGGACGAAGATTCTTTCTTAGAAGTACATCCTGATTTTGCAGAAAATATCGTAGTCGGATTTGCTCGACTCGCAGGTCGAAGTGTCGGAATCGTAGCCAATCAGCCGATTAGTTTAGCAGGTGTTTTGGATGTAAATAGTTCTAGAAAAGGCGCTCGATTTGTTCGAACTTGTGATTGCTTTAACATTCCTTTATTGGTCTTGGTAGATGTTCCAGGATTTTTGCCGGGCACCGATCAAGAATGGAATGGAATTATCACCAATGGTGCAAAACTTTTATACGCTTTTAGTGAAGCGACCGTTCCAAGGATCACGCTGATTACGCGTAAAGCTTATGGTGGCGCCTACGATGTAATGAACTCGAAACATATCGGAGCAGACCTAAACTTTGCTTGGCCAACTGCAGAAATCGCAGTGATGGGCGCCAAAGGAGCGTCTGAAATTATCTTTAGAAAAGAGATCGGTAGTGCCGATGATCCTGCCGCCAAACTCGCTGAAAAAGAAGCGGAATATGCCGAGAAATTTGCCAACCCTTTTAGCGCCACCGAGCGTGGTTTTATTGATGAAGTGATTGACCCAACCTTGAGTCGCCGTAAACTGATCAAAGCTTTTGCGATGCTGAAAAAGAAAGTGGATACGCTGCCGAATAAGAAGCATGGTAATATACCGTTGTAAGGATGGAGACTGGATTGGAATATTAAAATACCAATTCAATCTTTCTTCAACTTAAAAAAAAATTATTAATTGCCCTTCTCTAAAACTTAATATAGAAGTTGTTTAAAAATGAAGCAGAATGGTTTCGGCTAAATCATTGATTACCAATACTTCACAAAGTTATCGGCATCATAGCTTTGGCTATGAACCCCAAAATTTGCATCGTCTAAATCAATTTAAAAGTCGGAAAAACTGGAAACTTATTTAATCAGTGTCCCTTATCCTCGCCTTTTGTAAATATTCTTAAACAGTTTCATTCTTTTTCTTTAGTTATTTCTTCTATTTAAATTATAAAGCATTTTTCCAATTTATTTTCCCTTTCTTCTTCTTTTTGGCATATAATTTGACTCTAATATGTAGATCACTTAAAATAACAAAAGAATTGCAAAGTTAACTTTTTTTAGTTTTGTTATTTGTGAAAAAAGGACATTTAATTTCTCTCAAAAATTAATTCAGTCAGTTGAGGTAATTCAATTGACGTTATCTAGACCTTTTTAAAAACTCTACTTTTGAAAACCCTTTTAGTTACCTTCATTTTTTTCTTTTCTTTTTCTCTTATTGCTCAAACAAATACTGGACTTCAAAGTCGATTCTTAAATTCATTTAATGGATTATCTTCAGATCATGTAAGACAGATCTTAGAAGATGAAGATGGTATGATGTGGTTTGCCACCAGTAAAGGCTTGAATCGCTACGATGGGAAAAATATACTGAGATATAAAACCAATCCTGAAGACGAGCAGAGTATTCCTCATAATGATGTGCGATCTATGTTATTTTCTCAGTGTGGAGAGTTGTGGATCGGTACACAAGCTGGTTTAGCAAAAAAATTAAATAATAATAAATTTGTTCGGATTAATAATGAAACACTTGGAGAGAAGGTCTTTCCATCTAATAATATTATAAGACTTTTACAAGCTAAGAACGGAAATATTTGGGTAGCGACCCAAAAAGGTCTAGTTGTTTTTAAAGCAAATTTAAAAGATCATCACACCTACCATAAGAGTAAGGATAACCCTTCCTTTCCGTCTGGGGATATGGCAGATATTTTTGAGGACAAGATGGGAAATATTTGGTTTACTACTTGGGGTGGTGGTATTTCCTTGGCCATAGCAGATGATCAAAATGATCTTCACAGTTATAAGATCACCAATTTGACGAATAAGGATTTGGACCTTCCCGAAAATATTACTTTTAATCAAATTATTCAAGACGAAAATAGTAATATTTGGCTCCAAGAAATGTTTGGTGTTTTTTATCGATTAAACAATCGTTCGGTTGATCTACAACTTGGTTTAAATAGAGAAAATCTAAAAATGGAGCGGTTTAGTTTCAATAAATTTGATAAAAATGCCAATGATATAACGGCAGGCGCATACCTTGATGGAGTGGGATTATTTGCATGTACCAACAAAAGTAACTATATCATTCCTCCCAATCTACTACAAGCATCGCCGACCGACTCATTTGATGATATGACGGAAATTGATGGATTGACAATGGGGTTAGATATAAAAGAAGATATTTATCTTGATAGTCGAAATATAGTTTGGATTGCTTCCAACAAAGGTGTTTTTATGTACTTTGGATTGGTTAATAGACTTTTTGAACAACTTCCTGCCTATGCTTCGATTATAGAAAAAACAAGGGTCTCTGCCATCTATCACAATACAGCCGGTATTTGGTTAGGGACCGATCAAGGATTGTTTATTGATAACCAAAAAGAATTGCTGGAAGTAGCTGATGGACAAAAACCGATCAAATATGTTACTAGTTTTGAAAAGGCAGAAAATGAAGATTTATGGATTGGAAATATTAATGGACTATTGTTTCAATTAAGGGAACATAAAAATGGATTTAAAGTCGTAGAACATCCCGTGCCTGCACTAGAAAAATATACGGGTAATAACCATATTTGGAATATTCTCGAAGTAGAAAAAGGGACCTTTTGGTTAGCAACGCATGCTGGGGTTTTTATCTATGATTCGTTTTCTAGAAAGACGACCAAATTAGATGGAAAAGTATTTAAAGAAACCGATGGTAAATTTAATTGCTTTGATATTGTAAAAGGACCAAATGATCGGATTTATGTCTCTGCTACTGGTTTTGGATTATATGTAGGAACTCCCAATGAATCGGGTTTTTATGATTTTGAACTAAAGAAGGAAGGACCAGCTGCCTCCGAAATTAGTTCTAATATTGTTTTTGATTTAGAAGTTGATGACGAAAAAATATGGATTGCTCAAAGCACTGGAGTAGAGGTTTATGATATTGCTAAAGATAGTTTTTATCGGATGCCCACGATTGATAAGGCCATCAACAGCCAAGTTTTTTCAATAGTCTCTGTGCAGGACGAACTTTGGATCACTACGCCTAGTGGACTTACTTCTTATTCTAAAAAAGAAAATACCATTTTAAATTTTTCTGTCATGGATGGGTTGATTAAAAACCATTCGATGTTAGGTCATTTCAAGGGAACAAATGGAAATGTTTACTTGGGAGGAATGGGAGGATATCATTTGATTGATAAAAAGAAAAAATACAATAAAGATACCTCTAAAGAACTGGTTTTATCCCATCTTAGTATTGGGAATCAGCCAGTAATAAAAGATGAGAAGGATGCCAAATTAGGAGCTCCTATTCTCACCAAAAAATTGAACGAGACTGCCTCAATCACTTTGTCACATGCACATGATAATGTAGAAATTAATTTTTCTGTACAAGATTTTATTAGTCCGCATCAATATGAATATAGTTATGTCTTAAAAGGAATTTCAGATGATTGGGTAAGTTTAGGACAAGAACAAAAAATTAAATTTACGCATTTACCAAACCAAGATTTTGAATTGGGTATCAAGGCAATGGACCAATTTGGTAACTGGTCAGCACCAAGATTTATTTCTATAAAGGTTCTAACTCCTTTTTGGAAGAAAACCTCTAATCTTTTTCTAATAAGTTTATTAGCTTTTGCAGTAGTTGTATTGGGAATGAAATACCAAGAGAAAGAAATACAAAGACGCAATCTTTTGTTGGAAGAAGCAGTGGAGGAGAGAACCCTCAAACTAAAAGAACAAAACGAAAGACTAGCATCTTATATTGAGTCTAATATGAAATTGGAAAACTTTGCGCATGCTACTTCGCATGATCTTAAGGCGCCGATGAATAACATTAGTTCTTTTGCTACTTTATTAAAAAGAAAATTAAAAGGTAGACTCAATGAGGAGGAAAATTACTTCTTTTCAGAAATTGAAAAAGGAACCAATCGATTAAATAACTTGATTGATGATATCTTGACGTTTTCAAAATTAAATTCCGAAAACCTAAAGTTGACTAAATATTCTATCTCTAAAATTATTGACGAAGTACTCAACTCTTTAAGCACAATTATTGAAGATAAAACGGCCATTATTAATTTTAAATCAACCTTCCAGTCTGATTTAGTTACCATCGACAAAATTAAAATATCACGTGTTATTCAAAATTTACTAACCAACGCAATGAAATTTATTCCAAAAGGAAGTTGCCCAGAGATACTCATCTGGATGGATGAAGATGAAAAAAATAACTACGTTCATGTCAAAGATAACGGGATTGGTATCTCGAATGAAAATCAATTAGAAGTATTTAAGATGTTCAAAAGAGTTGGCCATACCGCTAATTATGAAGGGACCGGATTCGGCTTGACGATCTCCAAAAAAATTATGGAACTACACGAAGGTGACCTTCGCGTTCTTCAGAAATAGGGAAGGGGAGTACCTTTACGTTGCAGTTTCCAAAAATAGCTCTTCAAGGAAATGCTCGGATGCATCTAAAAGAAACTCAAACTGAATCAGTATTGTCCTAGGAAATATTGAATGTGCTCGACTAGAACACGCCCACATAATTCCTCGGCGTAATCGCTTTTAATTCTCCTTTTACCACCTCATCCACGTCCAGTTCATCAATAAATTCATGAATATCTTCTTGGGTTACTTGCGCCTTTCCACGAGTTAAACTTTTGAGTGCTTCGTAAGGTTTTGGGTAACCTTCACGACGTAGAATATTTTGGATCGCTTCTGAAACGACCATCCAATTTTTGTCGAGGTCTTCTCCGAGTTTGGTTTCGTTTAATAGAAGTTTTCCTAAACCTTTTAGAATAGATTGAAAAGCGATAATCGTATGTCCAACTGGCACGCCAATATTTCTTAAAACGGTACTATCGGTCAAATCTCGTTGTAATCTAGAGACGGGTAATTTATCTGATAAGTGCGTAAAGATCGCATTGGCCATCCCTAAGTTTCCTTCTGCATTTTCAAAATCAATCGGATTCACTTTATGGGGCATCGCCGAAGAACCAACTTCGCCAGCTACTACGCGTTGCTTAAAATACTCCATAGAAACATAGGTCCAAACGTCTCGACATAAATCGATTAAAACCGTATTGATTCTTTTTTGCGCCATAAACAAGGCTGCTAAATAATCATAATGATCAATCTGCGTCGTATACTGTGCTCGACTTAAACCAAGGTATTCTTCTACAAAATAATTTCCAAACTTCGGCCAGTCGATCCCTGGATAGGCAACATGGTGGGCATTGAAGTTACCAGTCGCGCCACCAAACTTCGCTTGATATGGAACTTGCATGAACAACTTCTTTTGTCCTTCCAATCGTTCTACATAAACTTGAAATTCTTTTCCCAACGTCGTTGGAGAAGCGGGTTGTCCATGCGTATGTGCAAGCATTGG
The DNA here is from genome assembly GCA_937995675.1 of uncultured Saprospiraceae bacterium. Taxonomy (GTDB): domain Bacteria; phylum Bacteroidota; class Bacteroidia; order Chitinophagales; family Saprospiraceae; genus JALZUU01. Next base: position 1,349 of record CALKJE010000396.1, on the reverse strand, counting down.
AATACCGGCCCATTCTGCGCTTAGATTTTTAAGACGGTCAATCACCTCGTCCAGCATTGGAATGTAAACATTCTCCATCGCATGCTTAAGCGACAAAGGAATCGCCGTATTATTGACATCTTGAGAAGTGAGTCCAAAGTGGATAAACTCTTTAAAATCTCCCACGCCTAATTCTTCAAAAGCCTCCTTTAAATAATATTCCACTGCTTTGACATCATGATTGGTAGTCGCTTCAATCTTCTTCACACCCAAGGCATCAGGAATCTGAAAATTCTCAAAGATTTCATTCAATCGGTCAACCTTATCTCCGTCAAAATGTTCTAATTCTGGAAGCGGATGTTGCACCAGCGCAATAAAGTATTGAATCTCCACAAAGACCCGATATTTAATCAGCGCATATTCCGAGAAATACTCAGAAAGCACCTTTGTTTTAGAATGGTATCGGCCGTCAATCGGAGAAATAGCATTTAGCATAGTAATTTTTTTCGCAAAGCTAAGAAAGTTTTTGATGATCGGCTCAATTATATTAACCACATTATCGTAATTTACCGCAGTTCCAAAAAAAATATTACATCTAATACCATTTAAACCCAAAACTCAATAACTCAAAACCTCTTCCTAACTATGATCACCATCATCTCCGCTACCAACCGCCCCAACTCCAACACCGAAGCCTTCGCGAAATACTACTATCAAGAATTAAAGAAGAAAGCAAAAACGGAAGTCAAATATCTCTCGCTTTCCGAATTAAACGAAACAGCGATCGTGACAGGTATGTATCAAGCAGATACGCAACAGGATAAGATTCGCCAACTCCAAGATGAATATATTTCACCAGCAGATCGTCTCGTCATCATTAGTCCAGAGTACAACGGTAGTTTCCCCGGAATCTTAAAATATTTTATTGATGCGGTTTCTATCCGAAATTATAAAGGAACCTTAAGTGGCAAAAAAGCCTTACTCGCAGGCGTAGCCACCGGACGCGCCGGAAACCTTCGAGGGATGGGACATCTTACCCAAATTTTGATGCACGTAGGAATGGAGGTGCATCCTGCACAAATTCCATTTTCCAGCGTAGGCTCATTTATTGAAAAAGGAAAACTGACGGATAAGGGAATTCGGAAGACGGTGCGAGATCATATCGCGGGGTGGATTTAGGAGATGTTGAATCGTTGATTTGTTGATTTGTTGAATCGTTGATCCAATAATGTAAACAAACGCGCTTCCTGTCGGCAGAATGATATACACGCCAGAAGAGGCATTATTAATTATTCATTATAAAATTATTGTAGCTATTTACCCTCCTTATGACGAATTAGACACTAAGTCAATATTATTTGGTTTGACTC
>CALKJE010000395.1 GCA_937995675.1 uncultured Saprospiraceae bacterium | reverse complement strand
AGCATTGGTGAAATTATTTACAAAAACCGCCGCCACATGTAAAACCGCTCGCTGCTCATCCGTGATCAATGAAACTGTTGGGCTTAAAGTTTCTGCCAGTTTGGACAATTTCATTCGAACGTTTTTTCTATTCCCATCAATACAAAAAGGAATAGTAGAAAAATCAGCTGAACGATCTTTAGAAAAAGTTTGCAAAGGATAGAAGATCCCATAATTTTTTACCAATCTTTTAAAGACCAATTGTGGAGTAGCACCGGAAGTATGTGCAAAGATAAATTTTCCATCTTTTGGAAGATGCTTAGATAAAGAGGAGGCAACCTCCTGAATCGCCCCATCACTGATCGCAAAAAGATATAGATCTGCTTCCCTACTTATGGTCTCTAATTTATTCGTAGCTGGACAAGCCAAGCGTCTTGCAAGCTTACGAGCGTTCGTAATCCGACGGCTATATACTTGTAAGATCTCCGCTTCGGAGCCAACTAGAGCTGGACCGAGTTGAGAAGCTAAATTACCGCTACCGAGGAGTACAATTTTTTTAATCAATTTAGATCTTCATTAGGTGAAAGGTAAAATTACCCTTCTACTGGTAACTTTGCTGGGTTTTGGAAAAAAATAGTTCAATTATTAGGGATAATCTTAAAAATCGCCTTAGATTTAGGCTTAATTAAATAAACTCGAGAAACAGTTTTAGACCTTTCTAAAAAAAACAAAATGCAGTTAATTACATTTTTAGGTTTTACGGCCTTCGTTGGTATCATCGCTTATTTATCAACGAGAAACACAGATGAAGATTCTTCAGATGGATATTTTTTAGGTGGGAGAAGCCTTACGGCCAGCGTTATTGCTGGATCATTGCTATTAACCAATTTATCAACCGAGCAGATTGTTGGATTAAATGGACAAGCTTTTACAGAAGGAATTTTGGTGATGGCTTGGGAATCATTAGCGGCAATCGCAATGGTGGTGACAGCAGTATTTTTATTACCACGATATTTGAAAGGAGGATTGACCACCGTTCCCCAGTTTTTGGGAAGACGATACGATAAAACAACTAAGACCATCGCTTCTGCTTTATTTCTTTCTGGATATGTAGTTGTATTGTTGCCAATTGTATTGTATTCAGGTGCCGTAGCCTTTAGTGCCATGTTTAATTTACCAGAAGTCTTAGGCATTAGTCGGATACAATCCATCTGGGCTTGTGTTTGGGGAATCGGAATCATCGGTTCTATTTACGCAGTTTTTGGAGGATTGAAGGCAGTGGCGGTTTCGGATACCATCAATGCCGTCGGTTTATTGATTGGTGGAATTATGATTCCCATTTTTGGATTGTCCTACGTTGGTGATGGAAGTATCAGTGCAGGTTTTTCAGAAATAATGACCAGTCATCCAGATAAGTTTAATTCTATCGGAGATAGTGCAGCTTCGGTTCCTTTTGCGACGATTTTTACGGGAATGATGCTGGTACAAGTTTTTTATTGGGGAACCAATCAAGCGATCATTCAAAGAGCGTTGGCTGCCAAGGATTTAAAGGAAGGACAAAAAGGTTTGATTTTCGCAAGTTTTATAAAAATATTGGGACCACTCATTTTAGTTATTCCTGGAATTATTGCTTTCCATATTTTTGGAGATACTTTAGCTAAACCAGATGAGGCCTATCCAAAATTAGTCAGCGAAGTATTACCGGCATCACTTGTTGGATTTTTTGCGGCGGTGCTATTTGGTGCCATTTTAAGTTCTTTCAATAGTGCCTTGAATAGTTCCGTTACTTTGTTCGGAATTGATATTTATAAAGAATACTTTAATAAAGAGGCTTCTGAAAAACAAGTGGTAAAAGCAGGGAAAACATTTGGTGTTATATTGGCAAGTGTAGCAATGATTATTGCACCTATGATTGATGATGCACCAGCTGGATTATTTGGTTATTTACAAGAAGTGAATGGCTGTTATAGTATTCCAATTTTGACCATTATTATTGTTGGTTATTTAACTAAAAGAGTACCCGCTATTGCGGCAAAGATTGCGGTTTTATCAGGTGTGATTTTGTATTCAATTAGCCAGTTTATTCTAAAGCCAAAATATGTAGAAAGTGCTATCGCCAAAGCAGAAGCAGCTGGAATCACTGGTACCGAATTAACTTACTTAAAAGCAGGAGCATATCCGCACTTTCTACACGTGATGGCGATTCTTTTTGTTTTGAATATTATCATTATGTTGATCATCGGTATGGTCAACCCAAGAAAAGAAGAATACGTTCAAGAATATACTAGACAAGTAGATATTACTCCTTGGAAATATGTCAAGCAAGTCGGAGCCTTAGTTTGCGTAATTGTGGTCGCTATTTATATTTGGTTTTCACCGATGATGGGGTAGGCGAGAGCGGTCGAAAGACGAAAAACGTTTACTAAACTTCAAAAGTTTAAGTAAACGTTTTTCGTATCTTCGTTGTTATCGTGTCAAAAGCTAAGTCTCGAAGAAATATTTTTTTGAAATCTTTAATTTCAAATACTATGGGGAAAATTAACTACTGGGCAAAGTTCCAAGATAATGTACATTATCATATTTACAATAGAGGAATTAATGGGACAAATTTATTTCAACTAGAAAAGAATTATCATTTCTTCCTTGATAAATGGGAGTTATTAATCCATCCTTTTTTTGAGACTAAAGCTTATTGTCTAATGCCAAATCATTTTCATTTTTTGGTAAGTGTTAAACCTTTAAGTGACGAAATCAAAGATGAAATCAAAGATCAACTTACTTCAAAAAGTAGAAAATTTCATAGTGGAGAAATAGGTTATAATGAATTTCTGGAAGATCAATTTAAACGCCTTTTTTCTTCTTACGCCCTTGCCTTTAATAAGCAAGAGGGAAGAACAGGAAGTCTTTTTCAAAAAAGATTTAAGAGAGTTTTATTAGGGACCGAGAATCGAATATTACATAACTTAGCTTACATACACCATAATCCTATTCATCATAAATTTGTTAAAAATTATGATGATTGGAGGTATTCTTCTTTTAATTATTTTACTAATAAAAAATCTAAACTGTTGTCTCGAAATCTAGTATTAGATTGGTTTGATAAAGATCGAAGAAAAGCGTTGGATGCATTTTTAGATTTTCATCGGATGTTTAAAGTAAATAAAGAGGAGGAGTATTTAGGAGCTTAGACGAAAACGTTTACTAAACTTCAAAAGTTTAGTAAACGTTTTCGTCGGGGAAAGCACCCGCTTAAGAAGAAAATCTCCCTAAAACCGCCGTCCAACTCCCAACCCAATTTTATAAAAAACAGGTCGAATTTCTCCCACAGATTCCATACTATAATTCAAAGATTTTTCCATCCAAATATTTCCGTTTAAACTAAACTTTCCGATCTGATAAGACAAGGAAAAACCACCTTCGATTCCAAAATTATTCTTTCGATAAATCGAGTTCTTCGGACTATAATTTAAAGTGTCTTCATCACTGTCTACGGTACGTCCATTGGCCTGATTTAGAAAGTTAAAAGATCCACCTACGCCAGCATTAAAAGACAGGTTTTTAGAAAAGTTAAATGTTCGAACAAACGTCATTCTAAAAGCATGTGACCGAAAGGTATTATAGTTAACATAGTTTCGAAATCGGGTAGCTTGTGTAGAAATCGTCTCTCTATTTTCCCTTTGTGTGCCGTTTATCGAATTGGTTGAAATACCGACCAGTGCATCTACTACGACGGTGTCAACTAAATCTGTAATATTTTGAAAGTCAAATAGTTGTACAGCAAATTTATGTTCGTATCCTAAGTTTATTTTCCATTTTTTATAATTTAAAACAGTCAATTCAATCCCTGCATAATATCCAGGTAACCAACTGCTATGTTTATTTCGTAAAGGATTTTGGCTGTACGTTCCGCTCGTCAAAAGCGTTCCACCATATAATTGCACAGCTGAAAATCGATTGAGATTAGCCTTGTTTTTTGGGTCGGATTTTTTGCCATCCGGGTTGTTGTCCTTTGGTGATTTTGCAAGACTTGGAGTGATTACAATCGGTGGTGCTAATCTTGGTTTAGTTGGAATTAACAGCTCCTGAATTGGTATAAAAGCCAACCGTTTTGTAACCACGAATCGTTCCTTCAAAACCTTCTTTTTATTAACTGGCTTTTCCTCCACCTTTGATTTGGTGCTGGAAGGAGCTTCAGTCGTAGAAAGCGTAGATTTTTGAATAGTTTTTTCTCTAAATAATTCCAAGTTATTTTTGTAATTATTAACACTTGATTCAGAACTGATTGATGGAATACTTGAAGAAGAATGCTTTACTAGTTTTGTTTTCTTGTTATTTTCTTTAGAAGTTTTATCAGAATTTTGAATGGTTGAAGTAGTAAATATCTCTTTAGTCTCAGTAGGTGTCTTTTGAATTTTTTTGGTAATTTCTAAATTATTTTCAATAGTGGTTTTATCTAAAAGAATAGGTGTTTTTTCTGCTTTTGTTCCTTCAATTTTAGAAGAAATAGAAGCGGTGTTTTCCGTTTCAGGTTTAAAGAAAAATAATAGAGCAGCTAATAAGAACAAACTACCACCAAAGGAGAACCACATCCAAATGAATCTTTTCTTTCTTTTAGGTTCTTCCATTTTTTCATAGATACCCTCGTTCATGTCCTCCCATCCGAATCCTTCGGGAAGGTCGCTAGAAGATTGATCAGCATTGTATAGGTCGGATATTTTTTTATCAAAAGAGTCCATATGCCTTACTTTTCTCATTATTAAATAAATGGAGATAAATCCATTTTTTTGCTCTGGCTAATTGGGATCGAGAAGTCTCTACTTTTATGTCTAGTAATTTTGAGATTTCTTTATGACTGTAACCATCAATCACATATAAGGTAAATACAATTCGGTAACCCTCTGGTACTTTCGCTAGTACTTTATCGACATCTTCACGAGAGAGTTTTTCATAACTATCAGAAGTTCCTATTAATTCGGTTTGAAAATCAGCTAAAGGGACTAGATGTGAAAATTGTTTCTTTTTTCTAACCAACATCAACGCCTGATTAACCGCTATCTTTCTAATCCAACTATTAAAAGTTCCTTTAGATTCATCATAGCTTTTGATATTTTTAAAAACATTGGCAAACGCTTCTTGCATCGTATCTTTGATGTCTTCCGTTTCCCGAACATATCGTTTGATTGTCACGTAGACATAGGGAGCACAAGCTTGATAAAGCTGACGCTGTCCTTCCTGTTTTCCGGCCTGACAAAGAGATATGATTTGTTTTTTAACCAAAAGAAAAATGATGTTTTCTATGTAATTAGAATGAAAGCATTACTTTTAAATAATGGGATGTTAGTAAGTATTCATCTTAAATATCCGTTTGGATAAAGAAGCTAAAGTACCCGATTAAATTAATCGGATACCTTAGTTTCTGTTGAGAATGATTACTGACAATCTTCTATTAATGCAACTAATTCTTCATCTGAATTAAGTGTTACGGTAGAGTTATCTGCTAGTAAAGTTACGTCGATTGGGTAAACAAGTCCGTCCATAAATTCTCCATTAGCAAGAGCGTTAAAGCCTTCTTCTACATTATTAACAGTAGCAGTTACGGAGCCATCTAGATTTTGTATAGTGATCGGAAACTGAATGCTGTAACAAGTTCCTCCAATTGAACTATCTTCTGATAGTAAGAAAAGAGAAGCTGGGAATTCTCCAGGGCCTCCAGGGCCAAAACAAGTAGATAAAGCCATTCCTAATTCTTCTTCACTATTCACAACTGTTTCGTTTCCTTCTTCGTCGATTAACGTTAATGGATATCCAAATCCAATCATTAAGCCATTTAGTAAGCTGTTATTTAGATCGTCTTCGTTTTCAACTACTACGGTTACTTCATTGCCGTCAGCGTCTAACTGGATGATACTAACAGGAAACCCTAAATCATAACAAGCTAAAGTACCACTAGAGTATGGAATAGTATCACATGGAGGATGTGATCCTTCACATTCGAAAGACAATCCGAAAAGTTCCTCATCATTTGCTGCAGTTACCTCAACTCCATCTTCATCAACCAACGTTAATGGGAAGCTAAAGAATAAAATATCATTGTTTGCTAAAGCCTCAACAAATGCAGCTTCGTCTTCAACTGTAACAGAATTACCATCTAAATCTGTAAGCGTTAACGGATATACAAGTGTATAACAGCTGTTTTCTTCATTGATAACATAAGCAGGGAAACCTCCATCAACCCATCCACCATCTGGAATACAAACTGCAAATGCTTCGCCCAATTCCTCACCATCGGCTACAACTGCTGTTTCTCCATCTTCGTAGGTAATATTAAGCGGATATATAAAGTCGATTTCTGCTGTTTCTCCAGCATCGGTTAATGCCGCTTCAAAATCTTCAATAGAGCCAATCGTAGAAACAACACCGTCTACCGTTAAATCAAAAGGAAGGTCAATGGAAAAACATCCTAAATCAAACCCTTCGTCTGTATTTACTTGGGCAACCAAAGCATTGTGAGAAGTCTCTGTCACCTCTACAATTGGGTCAACTACTTCTGGACCTTCAATATTTTCTTTTGTACAAGATACGATGGAAAGAATAACCAGCGATAAAAACATTAAAAACTTAAAATTTTTCATACTATTTTATTTTTTTTTGTGAGATTACATTTTAGTATCCTCGGATTTATTTTCTAATTTTTTTAATTTCGTAAATCGATCTACACCATACTATATGCAGGTATCTAAGAAAACGTTGCATAAAGCATGAAAATTAATAAAATATTTTCAATGTATTTTGTAAGTAATTGGCAATCAGTGATTTAATGATCGTATTTTCAGGCAGAAGGAAGGGAGTTAAGCTGGAAGGATTAATTTTTTTCTAATAAAAAATCGGTAAAGTATTGTTTTTGATCTGTAAACTTTTCAACGACAGACAGATTCGTTCCTCCCAAAACCATATTTAGAATGGAATCATTATATTTTCTAGATATCTCTGTATGAATCAATTCATCCTTACAGAAATCAAAAGTCTTATTTATGGAAGAAATGGTTACTTTTTGGGCAATATCACTTTTAATAAAACTTTTAGTAATCCCCGTCTCTTGGGAATATTCAGCTTGGTGAGAAAAATGTTGGAGATTAAAGTTACCACCCAATTCGCGATTGATACGAGTAAGTAAATTTAGATTGAAGTCTCGCGTGATTCCTGTCGAGTCATTATAGGCGGGTAAGATGATATCAACAGATTTTATTAAGTCTAATCCTAGTAAAATTTTGTCCTGTTTTTTTAAATAACTAGAAAGCGATTTAAGAAATACATTAGCCACTTTATCCGGCATATTTCCAAGATTAGAACCAATGAAAAGGATAATTTTGGGTTTATCAGAAATTAATAATTCTTCCAGAACTTTAAAATACTCTCCTTGTTTTGGATTGATCCGAAGTTTAGGTAATTGATTTGAAAGCGAATCTTTTAATTGGGTCAAAGCATTCTCAGAGATATCAACAGGAAGGTACTCAAAGTGGTAGTTTTTATTTTCTAATTCGGTAAGTAATTTGCCAGGAACATCAACTTTGGCCGTAATGGTACTGCTATCATTGTCTTGGACGGTGACTTGTAATTTACCATCATCAAATTTTAAAATCGTTCCCGCAACACAGGCCTGCATCAATTCAGCATGGGGCATGATAATATGCC
>CALKJE010000394.1 GCA_937995675.1 uncultured Saprospiraceae bacterium | reverse complement strand
AGCCGGTAATGAAATTCATTATCGGCTTTTCTATTCTTATTTCAAAAAAATCAATTGAAATTTAACCTCATAAAAAACGCCAACCCAAATAAATGGGTTAGCGTTTTTATATTTTTTAAAAGAAGTATAAACTTCTAAATCATTTTTCTACTAGGCCATCTCTCCTCCTCGTACTAATAATTGAAATCCATTACCGTGAATATTTACGATTTCAATATTGGTATCTCCTTTCAAGTATTTACGAAGTTTGGTAACGAAAACATCCATACTACGAGCGGTAAAGTAATTGTCTTCGCCCCAGATCTTTGTCAATGCTTCGGAACGAGGTAAAATATCATTCATATACACACAGAACATTTTGAGGAGCTGCGCTTCTTTTGGTGATAATTTATCTTTAGATTCTTCTCCGCTATCATCCTTAAAAGTCAAAATACGTAATGGGAAATTGAAGTGGTATTTTCCGATGACAAACTCTTTGATTTCTTCTTTAGGATTAACCGCAGCTTGATTTCTTTTTAGAATTGCTTGAATACGATATAGTAATTCTTCAGAAACAAATGGCTTAGAAATATAATCGTCTGCTCCAATTTTGAATCCTTTCAGCACGTCTTCCTTCATGGTTTTGGCTGTCAGAAAAATAATTGGCGTTTTGTCACCGTCTTTTTCTCGGATTTCGGTAGCTAGCGTAAACCCATCTTTTTTGGGCATCATAACATCAAAGATACAGAGGTCAAAAGTTCCTTTATTGTAAGCTTCTAAGCCTGCTTCTCCGTCTGTAGCTAAAGTGACATTATAATCGTGCATCTCTAGATAAGAGCGCAATACATCACCAAAATTCTGATCGTCTTCAACTAATAGTATTCGATTGTTTTCGGTTGCCATTGTTTATTGATTTTTCTGAGAAATAATGATCAAATAATTTGTCCATTATTGTGGTTTATAAAAGTCTGATCTAATCTTCCAACGATCAGAGGGTTTGTTTTGTTTTTAACCAGAAATTTCTGCTTCTCTAAGCATCGTCCGGTATTTTCTGCTGATGAGGAAAGACTAAGTAAAATTTACTACCCTTTCCAAGATCACTCTTTACGTCTATTTGTCCGTTGTGTGCGGTCATCATGGCTTTGACATAACTAAGTCCTAATCCGAATCCTTTTACGTTGTGGATATCACCAGTGTGTACCCGATAGAACTTGTCAAAAATATGTTTTAGGGCCTCTTTACTCATCCCAATTCCATGATCCTCAACTATAACTTCAACTCCGCTCGGAACATTGCGTGTGTATACCTTAATTTTTGGTTTTTCCGGTGAATATTTATTTGCATTCTCCAGTAAGTTATTGATAATGTTGGATATATGCGTCATATCGCCTTGAACAATTGGATTTCCTGCTTTCAATTCTGAATCCACCGTACCATCCTTTTTAGCAGCTTGCAGGGTCGCGTTTTCCAAGGCAGATCGAATTACTTCGTGTAAATCAATGGTAGTGACCTTGAGTTGAAAATCTCGTTTATCAATCACGGCCATTTGTAGTACACGTTCCACTTGGCTGTTCATTCTTTTGTTTTCCTGTTTGATAATGTCTGCAAAACGCTTCACTTTATCAGCATTATTTAGAATCATCGGACTGGTAATCGAATCGGCAGCCAAAGAGATCGTTGCGATAGGTGTCTTGAATTCGTGGGTCATATTATTGATAAAATCCGTTTTCATTTCGGATAATTTCTTCTGCATAAAAATGACCATCACCGAATAGGTAAAACAAAATAATATAATTCCAATAAAAATACTCGACAACAATAGATACTTCCATACACCACTCCATAATACACTACTCCGAGTTGGAAAATGTACCATGATTAGTCCTGGAGATTGTAATTCTGAAGGAAATAAATCTACGCGGTATTTTGAATTATAAATATTCTTATTACCTGCTAAAAGAACTAATGGTGATTTATCTTGTACCACGTAATGTCCATTAATAATCACAAAGGACTTTTCCTCTCGATCGTAGACACCATAATCATATTCAATATTAATGGCCTGATTTGATAGTTCGTTTTTAAGGAATACGTTTAGATCATCTAGGTTAATTCTTTCACCCAGTGGAATACCGTTGATCAATTCTCGGTAACTCGCTCGCTGTCTTTGCTTTTCCAGCTCCTTGTATCGTCTAGTCCGATCTTTTTCGCTTAATATCCCTTCATTGACCTTTGGAGCACCGTCAATAGGCTGATTATATTCATCAAATCCACTTGCCTTAAATTCTAAATCAAAATCCTTATTCTTCTTATCTTCTACTCCTTCGAGCTTTCTACTGACTCGATTCAATGCTTCTGCCACATTAAAATCGAATTTTTCTTGTTTTTCTTGAATAGAAATACGAATCCAGTACATCTGCAGCAGCACAATACCAATCAGCGCAACGCTCATTAACCCGATGATGGCCCATATCGCTTTTTTATTCATAAAGTGCTTGTACTAAGTCTCGTTCAACAAATTTAACATTTAGATACTACCCTTTTTACTATTTAACAGTCTTTTAACGGCTATAAAGAAAGCCAAAGTTAAGTCTTAGTCATTAAACTTCAATATTAAACCGATAAAATAAAAATCCGGTAAGCATCTTATGACACTTACCGGATTTGGGTATTAGAGGTTGTTTAATATTCTTTCTAATCTAATGTAAATCGGATTCGTACTCCACCTGCCATACTAGTTGTCGTGGCTCCACCGACTAAAGGAACCGAATGGTTGTAGTCAAAAAATAAGCGGGCGTTTAGTTTTTTACTAATATCGTAATCAACTGCTGGATTGAATGTAATCGTCGTATTACCTCGAGTAGGTACTCGCCTTTCGATACTGGTATTAAAATCACCACGATAGGTACGGGTATTACGAAATCCAAAGTCAACCGCAAAATTCAAATCGCTCGCTTCGTCATCTTTGTTTTTACCACCCGCAGCGTTGGGTGAAGGATTATTCTTCGAAGATTTTTTCTTACTGCTTCTAGATTTTTTCTTCTTTTTCTTACCTCCTTTAAGGAACGCGATATATACATCCTTAATTCGGTGTCCCCAACCAATCACGTATTCGTCTGATAGCGTTTCCGTCAAGCTATTATCTTGTGAGCTAAGTGCTAGTTTACGAGATTTTTTAAAGTCTACTTTAAAAGTCATCTCATTATGCAAACGAACATCTAATCCGATTAAAGGAGCGAATCGCTCATCGATCAGTAGTTCAGGTATTTCAAATCGAGTAATAAAGTTTCCAGTTACTGGGTTAGGCACAAAATCGTCCACTTTAAAACGCTGATTGGTAACAAAACTATTTACTTGTAAAGTAGATTGGTAGCCATGTGTAAGGTTAAAGCTAGCAAAATACTTTTCGAAGAAACTTACTTTCGATAATCCTCGATAATTCAGTTGCCAGTTAATTTTTGGCAACTTGTTGAATAGCACTCCTCTAGCGTAATTATCTTTTTGCTCCGGATCAACTTCCGATGCAGCGTCTGTACCAGTATAAGCAGAAATAAAAGCAGGAAGTAATACATTTTGCTGTACTCGGCCAAATCCCTCTTTATATTCGCTACCATCAACTTGATGTTCATTATCTGATCCAATTGCTTCCGAAATGACTGCTCGATTATCTAAGAATTGATTCCACAATGCCTCATCATCATCAAATAAGGTATTCAAAGAGAAAAACGAAATTTCGTAAGAGCCAAATTCTCTTGGTAGACGATGTTCGTAACCTTGAAAATCAGGTTCATCAAACCATTTAAAGTAAAGTGATTGATTGTCTGTACGTTTTCGATTGGCGGTCAAATCTATCGAAAAATCAGTAAATGGTTCTAAAGTAATTTTGAGATCAATTTGATCTGTCTCATTCTGAATAACTTGCTGATTTAAAAATATATCATCTGAAATCCAACCATTGTTAGCAGCACGTTCCAAAAAGTCTGTATTCCCATCATTATCAGGTATAATATCAGGTTGTACTCCTGCCACAAACTTCCACCAATCGTTGTTAGGATCTGAGCCAGACCGACCAAGGATTTCAGGATTTTGTGTAAATCCAGGAATCACTGTAGAACGGTCCTTAGAATAAGATATTCTAGCTTTTCTTAAAAATAATAATGGGCGTAAAGCTAGACGAGTTCCATTGGACACTTCGCCTTTTTTCTTTTTCTTCTTTTCTTTTACTTCTTTCTCGTCCTTCTCGCCTTTTTTCTTCGGATCTTTTTCGTCTTTTTTATTATTCCCTCGACGTTTACGACGAGATTTTTTCTTATCAATTGCGCTTAAGAATTTAGACTTTTTGTAAAGCTGTTCGAAGTTAATATCTCCGTCTAATTTCTGCGTCTGTCCGTTTTGGATCACGTTACCAAGACTTTCTGTGTTCAGCGCTGCCGCGGTCCAACTATAGTCTGCATTGTATTGTGCTTTGACCGTTATCCAATCAAGGAAAGGAATACTCTTAAGTGGTAATTTATAATCTAGTCCAAACTGATGAGAATAATTTTTATTACGACCGAAGTCTTTAATTCCATCTTTAATGAAATCTTTTTTCTCAGTTGAGGTAGGTTTAGAACCATCTGGATTAATTTCTTTTAACTCATCGATCACTGCTTCATTACGGGCGTTGAAATTGAGTTTTAGATTTTTGGTAAAATCCCAATTCAAGTCATAGCTACGGTTCCAACGGAATTGTTTATTGAAAAATTCTTTATTGAATTCTCCAGCTCCGTCGTCTACAAAACGATAACGAGTTTGTTGAAATTCTCGAATCATATCTGTCGAAACCGCTACACTGTTTGGTAATAAACTAAAATTAAAATCAGTGATGAGTTTAAGATATTTACTCTTAGATAGTTTCTTAAACGGCTGAATATAATTTGACTTTCGATTAAAACGATAATTGATTCGTCCTTCTCGCACCTCTTCGACATCTCTTTCAATAATCGGATTGTGACGATTCGTGTTGGTATAAGCATAGGTAAGGTCAAAATTTTCGATATCCCAAGGTTTTGGTTTATCATCTTTTCCTCCTGTCCGTTCTTTTCGTAGGTTGGTAATATTCCAACTTTTAATTTCTGTTACATCTAATGCTCTTTCCTTAATCTCTTTTCGTTCCGCTTCACTTGTAGCGGCATCCATACTTTCTTTCAACGTTAAATCTTGATCATAGGGATCATACTTCGGCGTTTCTGTTGATTTAGAATATCCAACAAAAAGTGGAATTTTTACACCACTCTCTTCTGGTAAAAATTTATCTAAGGCTACATTGGCACTTACATCATAGGCAAAAGTAGACTCTCTAGTTCTAGCATTTACATCATCTTCTAATTGTCCCCATCCTTCGGTATTCGCATTGGCCGAAACGGTCATGTCTGCAAAATCTGCTAATTTAATATCTGCACGAGCCAAAGCAGCTACCCCACCTTGTTCGTCAATACCATTTAATCGTAACTCGTTACACCAAACCTCTATACTGTGCTCCTCAGATCCATTATTTCTAATTCCCAGCATCACGCCCTTCACTTGTCCAAAGTTTGGATTACCTTTTACAATGATATTATTCATCTTACTTTCCTCGGGCGACATGTCATCAGTAGGATCAAAACGATAACGATACTCATAAGGTTCTATATATCGGTCTGTAGGACTAAACCCAGCAGCATTTCGTCTAATTTTAGCATTTTTAAATTCGTCCAATTTAATATCAATCGCGTTGGAAGTACGCCAAAGTTCGTAAGCATCCATCGCTGCTGCCATTGGATCCGTACTCATATCTAGCGGTATCTCGTATTCGTAATAATTTTGTTCAAAATCACTACCCATTCTAATAAAAAGAGCGACATCTCCATCAGGTATTCCTAACAAGTCATTATCATCAAAGGCTTCAGCGTGTACGAACATATTGATATTTTCGTAGAGTCGCCAATCCATATTGATAATCTTGTAGGCTCCTACCCCAAACCCAGGCTCACCATTCATTCCTCCATCGAGATTTTGTACTTCTAAAGTAATCGACTGTTCGTTTTGAAACTGGTTAGGGAAGGTCGTATTCAGTGATCGCTCACGGATAATACCTGGTGGCAAATCGTAGGCAAATGGAATTTTACCAGAGTTCTCTTCTACGTTTACAGCATTTATATCAAATTCTACATCTTGATCAACACAGTTAGCATCTACGGCTAAACAAGGATTGGTATCTAATCCACGTAGCGTATAACGACGCCATTGGTTTCTCACCAATTCAAGGGTTGCAAAACGTAGGGTTACTGGCTGACGGAATTCTCGTAGATACATTCGAATAAAACGAATAGAACGGAAATCCTGAATACCGTTAACTGCAGTTCTTTCAGGACCAGTAGTATTCAATGGAATACGATAGCGATACCAAACTCGATCGGTTCCATCAATATATCGAACATCAGAAATAAAAGGAGAGGATTCTAAGTCTACTTCGATTTCTCCACTA
Source organism: uncultured Saprospiraceae bacterium (assembly GCA_937995675.1). GTDB lineage: Bacteria > Bacteroidota > Bacteroidia > Chitinophagales > Saprospiraceae > JALZUU01. Next base: position 5,845 of record CALKJE010000394.1, on the reverse strand, counting down.
GGACCTACTCCACCTGGCTTAATTGGAATTTTATAATTAAAATAAGATTCCGTTTCACCTAGGGTATTATCATTATTTAAATCTTCTGAATCTGGAATATTAGTAGAAGAGTTTACCCGACCATTCACTGGAGGTCCTGAATTTCCTTCCGGATTATTGAAAGCTCGGTACCGATCAAAAATGGTATTTTGATCCGTAAATCTATCATCTCGAAAACTAACAAAGTCATCATTAGCAATATCTGCTTGGATACTTGCTTTAGTATCCTGATTTAGGCCAGAACTATTGATATCATCTAAATAGTCTTGGTAAATCGTACTTTCTTCTGCAGAACTATAACCATCCAAACCAATATCTTGTATCGCTAGTTCTTCTCGATCGCTACTAAAAGTATTAATGATCGCATTGGTACGAGGAATTCTAGACCAATTGGTATCGTCGGTAGGAACATCTGGTTCGGTAGGGATTCCATTTTCAAAGGCCTTTCGAGAATCTCTTAAGATATCTTCTGAGATATTTCCAAGGTCGATGTTCAATTCTCCCCCGTCTATATTCGTTCCATTCTCTGGATTATTAATGAATGGGTTTAGCACCCAAAATTCTAAGTATTCGATATTTGAAGCTTGGAAATCATTATTAGTCAAGGCTCGCATAATACCTCCCCAACGCGTTTCTGGCTCAAGTAAGCCACCTGTATTATCCAATCCAGCACTCATTCTACCATCGCCTAATGGTACACCGCCCAACAAGTCAAAATTATAAGGTCCTCGCTCACTTGGATAGTAAGAAATATCAAAAGTTCCTAATGCCCCGAATAATTGATTTTGGATCTGACGTCCGGGAAAAACTTCATCTTGATTGATTAGTTCAGTATACGAGTTATTGTTATTACTTCTAAGTGTCTGGTCAATTCGATACCAATTAATCAAGGCACGATTTGCCCCTCCATTCCGATCATTAATCAATTTTGATTCTTCTAAAACTTCGGAGCCAAGTGCATTGGTTGCCCCTTGAGGAACAGAAGCCAAGACCCAATTATTAGCAGGTGTTCTTAAATCATTATTACTAGTAGTTCCTTCAAAATCATCTACATAAACAGTTCCTCCTTTCTGATCCTCGTCAGTCGTACCAACATTGATTGCTTTTGGATGACTAGGCTTTAAGGCTGCTACCTCTGCTACAAGATTAATACTAGATTCTTCTTTAGTTTCGATAAAAGGAATCGCATCAACCATTTTAGTTAAGAAGGGAGCTTCCTTTCGATAGTTGACATCCAACCCAACGACTCGGTTGTTAATTGGATCATCACCGATATTTACTTTTTGTGTAAACGGTCTTTCGAATAATCGCATATAAGTAGCTCCGACGTTAAAGTCCTTACTAATTTCATAATCAGCACGAACTCCTAACATGGTTCTTGTCTGAACACTAAACAACGTGTTATCTTCGAAAGATACATCCACCGGTGTTCCTGAATTGAGTACCCCATCATTTAGAATTTTTATTCGACCAATATTATAATCGATATCATAATCCTGTCCTTCCGTCAGTACTCGACCACCTGCACGTACGGTCACTGAACCTTCTGGTAGATTAAAGGCCCCTAGAGAAATTTCGGAAGAAACACTAGATTTATAATTACCCTTCATAATAAAACGGTTCTTCTCTGTAAATTCCCGTGCGTTAAAAAGCGTTCGACGATATAATTCGTCATAAATAAGTGTTGTATCAACCAAAGGATCAGGTAAGTTAGCCAAGGATTCCGCTAAAGAGTTACCAAACGGTTCTAGAACTGGAAACATAATTCGTCCATTCCGTGGATTGATGGTAATATTAGGAACAAAGTCAAAAATTCCATCAGGACAAGGATCTCCTTGAACATTCAATTGATCTAAATTAAATATACGCAGCAATGGTTCCTCTGATCTGGCAGGAATAAACCGCTTAGGCGCCTTTCCTGGATCATCATAAAATATATCAAAAACGAAGTCGTCTGGATTCACTTGAAAAGCACCAATATTATAATGATTTTTCATCATCAAATCCCAAGTTGAAACATCTGTTCGTTGCGTCGTACTTTTTAACATCTTAACATAAATAACAGGCAAGCTCCCTGGATCATCGCCTCCTGTTCCTTCTTTAGTAAGTTCTCCTACTTGGAAAGTCTCTCCATTATAATCATATTCAAAAGATACTCCTAAAACCTGATCTGGTCGTAGATTTACATTTAAAGAAATAAAGCCTAAGTCAGCATTATAAGTGTATTCACTAGGACTCAACAGACGGGCATTTACTTTTTCAAAATCCCGACTCTGTTGAAAGCCCAGATTCGTTAAGCTAGCAACAGCATTGTCTACATCTCTGGCCGCGGCAAGGGTATCGTTCAAACTTCCAACTAGGTCCGTAAGTATTTCATTTGCGCCATTATCATTTGCCAAATTTATACCCGGTAGTCTTCGCCCTTCGATATCTATTTCCGTTTCACTTGTAAATGGCGGTATCGTTTCATAATCCGGCGTCGTATTGGTTAATCTTTCTGTTTCACCGATATCTGATATCGCTACAATGTCTCGGATGTTTTCTGTTTCATTTCGATCGTTGGTAATCCAAACTTCCATTCGAGTAATCTTAAACAGCGATCTTATTTGTGGAAGGTTCTGCAAGGATTCTTCAAAAGTACCACGATTATAATGTGTCAGAAAGAAATGGCGATTTTCATCATACTCATCTGCGCGAACTTCAAATTCTTGTACTTGACTTCCTCCTTCGATTCGGATACTTTGGTTTTGTGATTTTTGTTGCGAAGCCACTAAACCAAGGGTTAATTTACCAAAACGTAATTCGGTGTGTAAACCAAAAAGACTTTGACTTCCTTTAATTAAAGAAGAACGCAGTGGAAAACTAACATTACCAACTTCAATGGTTTTAATGATATCGTCTTCATTAAAAGCATCTGCATCGTAATCCAGTTTCATGGTATTTTGAAAATCAAAAGTTGCTTGTGTATTATAGTTGGTACTCATTTTGAGTTTTTCCCCAATTGCTGCTTCCACACTCATTTCAATATCCATATCAAAATCAAAACCACCTACTCGTTCCCGATTGGCAAAAACTCCCGGCGCCTGAGTCCGTTGATAATCCACTGCGAAAGTAAGATCAATATTACCTTGAGGCTTAATATCTACTCCAGTACCTCCAAAGAGTCGATCTCGTAAACTTTCTTCCACATCGATTTTGCTGAGGGGATCTTCCCTGTTAGATAGTTTGCCACCTCTTTTACCTACTCCCGCCAGTCGGTCGAAGTAGGCCTTTTCTTCTTGTTTGGATTTGTACTCCAAATATTCTTCGAATGTCATGTAGGAAGGCATTCGGAAATATTCGTCTCCGATTTTTTCCGTAATGATGTACGTACCCGTTTCTGGATCGAAATTGACTTCTTTTTCGATGATCGACGGATCTTGAAGATCAAACGGATTATTAGCCGGATTAGAAATGTGATCGCCATAGCGTTCTGATACTGGCGGCAGGGTATCTTGAGCCAATACTATTTCCGGACCAAAAGGATCCTTTAAGTTATCGCCGGCAGGTAATGTGGCATTTGTCAAGTTGATCAGACAGAAACAAAAGATCACTGACAGGAGTAAATTTTCTATTTTCATAATCGATTTCAGTGCGAAAAATATAAACGATACCAATTGTATCGCCATAGAGTAACGTTATAAAGCAGTAGTATTAGTTTTAGCAACGATTTATTTAACGTTTGTTGCTTACTAAGAGACTTAGCTCTTATTACATTAATTTATATGTTTACGAAAAAAAAACAAATAAGTTTTTACCACTTATTTGGTCATTTTAGACCCCATCAAACAAATAATTAGGGTTTTTAACTTACCGTGAATATTATCGGAACGGAAGGGCCTATAGTACTACTAAGGATCATTTAAAGAATAGCTTATAATATTTGGCTGCTTAATTGATCCTAAGAAAGTTGTTTCAAGGCCACTTTTATCAATTGCTCAACGCTGGTGAATTTTTCGGCCTGTAACACTCGGTTTAGGGTTTTCTGCACAGAGACTTTAGCAAAGCCAAGGGCAACTAAAGCAGATAACGCCTCTGCTCTTAATGTATTGTCCTGAGTGCCTAAACTTACCATATTATCGCCTGAATCTTTCATCACTTTGTCTTTTAGGTCCAAAATGATCCGTTTCGCTGTTTTGGGTCCAATTCCTTTCACTCGGTTAAAGGCCGCTACATTTTCTGCTAATATGGAGGCGCGAACTTCTGCTGGTGTCATCCCAGAAAGAATAACCCGAGCTGTATTAGGGCCAATTCCTGATACTGAAATCAGAAGTTTAAAAAGACTTCGTTCAGTCTCTTCACTAAATCCGTATAAAGTATTGCTATCTTCTTTGATGTGCTGATGAATCAAGATTTTGACTCGTTCTTCTTTTTCGATCTGCGCGTAGGTATGCAAGCTTACATTGACGTGGTAACCGATGCCACCTGTTTCGACAATGATAAATGTTGGATTTTTGTGTGTTATTGCTCCTTTTATGTAGGAAATCATATTTAGGAATGTTGAATAAATAAATTACGATACTATCCTTCCTTTTTTTGCGCCACTCTTCATCACCAAAATGGTTATTATACACTGCATAACGCCCATTTTGGTTCTTTGATTGACTCAAAAATAGTTTGCCTAGTATCTAAACTTATTTAATCGCCATTCCTTAACCCTTCTTTTACGCGAAAATACTAAAATTTAAGGCTTTCTAGGGCGATTTTGTATGTCGTCCCCATTCGTTTCTACTATCTTTGCCAAAAAAACAATTAATATGAAAATTCTCTTGCTCGGTGGAGGTGGTCGCGAACATGCTTTTGCTCATAAATTTCAGGAAAGTCCTTTCTGTGAGCAGTTATTTATTGCTCCTGGAAATGCCGGGACAGCAGATTGTGGCACCAATGTAAATCTTAATCCGAACGATTTTCCCGCATTAAAGGCTTTTGCAATAGAAAATGATATCGAAATGGTCGTTGTCGGCCCAGAAGAACCCTTAGTCCGTGGGATTTTTGACTTTTTCGGTACAGATGAAGCACTAGAACATATTCCAGTGATTGGACCATCCCAAGAAGGTGCTCAATTGGAAGGAAGTAAAGCTTTTGCAAAGGCTTTTATGGCTGATCTAAATATACCAACCGCTGATTATCAAGAGTTTACAGCTGAAACACTTGAACAAGGTTTGGATTTTTTGGATAAAACCACTACTCCTATCGTATTAAAGGCAGATGGCCTTGCGGCAGGTAAAGGTGTCTTGATTTTAGAAAATCGAGAAGAAGCGAAAAAAGAGTTTCGTGCGATGCTGGACGGAAAATTTGGCGATGCGGGTGCCCGAGTGGTCGTAGAATCCTTCCTTGATGGGATCGAATTTTCTGTTTTTGTCCTTACAGATGGACGAGATTATAAAATATTGCCAGTTGCCAAAGATTATAAGAGAATTGGTGAAGGAGATACTGGACTAAATACAGGTGGAATGGGTGCCGTCTCTCCTGTTAATTTTGTGGATGATAAGATGATGGAAAAAGTCGAAAAACGCATCATCATTCCTACGATTAAAGGTCTTCAACAAAGGGATATTATTTACCAAGGTTTTATTTTTATTGGATTGATTAGTGTCGGTGGAGAACCATTTGTAATTGAATATAATTGTCGAATGGGTGATCCAGAAACGGAGGTTGTTTTTCCCCGACTTAAAAATGATTTGACCGAGCTAATGGTTGCTACCGCGAATGGCCAATTGAGCGAAATCACCATCGAACAAGATCCACGGGCAGCCACCACGATTAT
>CALKJE010000393.1 GCA_937995675.1 uncultured Saprospiraceae bacterium | reverse complement strand
GGTAAAATGTTTCGTGATCCTAAAAATGCCTTGCTACCTAATTGGAGACACATTCCAGTAGGGTATCATGGACGCGCTTCTTCGATCGTGGTAAGCGGAACACCATTGCATCGTCCGAAAGGTCAAGTTATGCCTAAGGATGCCAAAGCACCAGTCTTTCAACCTTCAGCTCGAGTGGATTTTGAATTAGAAATGGGTTTTATTATTGGAAAAGACAATGCCCTTGGAAATTCTGTTTCTACCAAAAAAGCGGAAGAGCATATCTTTGGAATGGTTATCTTTAACGATTGGTCTGCCCGTGATATTCAAAAATGGGAGTATGTTCCACTAGGACCATTCCTTGGTAAAAGTTTCGGTAGTTCCATCAGTCCTTGGGTAGTCCCAATTGAAGCGTTGGATCCTTTTAGAACTAGAGGACCAAAGCAAGATCCCAAAGTACTGCCTTATTTGAAATATACCGGAAAACAAAATTACGATATCCAATTAGAAGTTGGAATTACCCCTAAAAAAGGAGAAGAGACTGTGGTCTGTCGATCCAATTTTAAATATATGTATTGGAATATGTTGCAGCAATTGGCGCATCATACGATCAATGGTTGTAATATGCGAGTAGGAGATATTTTGGCTTCTGGTACCATCAGTGGAAAGGACGAATCTTCTTACGGTTCTATGTTAGAATTATCTTGGGCGGGATCTAAAAAACTTAAAATGTCTGATGGATCTGATCGCGTTTTTATCAAAGACCACGATACCGTGACGATGCGAGCCTTTGCAAAAAATAAAGAAATCCGAGTCGGTTTTGGTCAGGTAACTGGAACCATTTTACCTGCTAAGTAATGGTAAAACAATAATTTCTCGATTTATGACTGGGTCTTTTGATCCAATATTTCCCCGCCTGACTGATCGTCAGATCGGGCAGGGTTAAAAAGCCTTTTTGCTCTCGCTCTTTGTGCTAAGAGCACAAGCAAACGCAGGATGCTACGGCATCGCCTACGTTTTTTGCCTCATCTTGAACCAAAATCCCCTTGCCAAAATACGGAACTTATTATTCGACCATTACTAAAAAAATAAAACATGCTAACGATCAATCCCAGCGAAGTTTCTCAAGGAACGCTTCATAATTATCTTTTAAGTGCGGTGGCACCAAGACCCATCGCTTTTGCTTCTACCATTGATGAAGCAGGTAATGTGAATTTGAGCCCTTTTAGCTTTTTCAATGTTTTTAGCTCAAACCCTCCGGTGATGATATTTTCCCCTGCCTACCGAGGAAGAGACGGATCGAGTAAACATACCCTTGATAATGTATTGGCAGTGCCAGAATGTACTATTTCAATGGTAAATTTTCCGATTGTAGAACAAATGTCTTTAACCAGTACGGAATATGATCAAGGAGTGAATGAATTTGTTAAAGCTGGATTGACTCAAATGCCCTCAGAAACGGTAAAACCACCATTTGTGGGAGAATCTCCGGTCGCTTTTGAGTGTTTGGTCAACCAAGTCATTCCATTGAACCGTGTGAAAGGTGGTGGATCGGGTAATCTTGTGGTTTGTGAGGTCAAAAGGATTCATATCCAAGAGCAATATTTGGATGAAAAAGGGCATCTCGACACCACCAAAATGGATCTAGTGGGGAGAATGGGAGGTGTTTGGTATAATCGAACCAATCCGGAGGCCCTTTTTGAAATACCTAAGCCACTCAGAACCAAAGGATTAGGAGTAGATCAATTGCCGGATTTTATTAGAAATAGTCAAGTGTTAACAGGTAATAATTTAGGTAGATTAGGTAATATTGAGCAATTTCCTAGTGCAGCAGAAGTAGCATCTGTCAAAGAAGAGGAAGCGGTAGCCCATATTTTATCTGGAATGTTAGATGAAAAGGCCAAAGAAAAGGCCTTACACACCCTTGCAAAAAGTCTTTTAGAGGACGGAAATCTAGAAAAAGCCTTGAAAATCTTATTTATCAAGTAATTATTAAGATTCGACTCATCATTTCGGGAATCTTTACACAAAATATGTTAAATTTGTTCTTTAGTGGTACGATAAAACTATTTACTCAATCAACCTACAAGCGGAAATCCCCTATTTCCTAGTACCCAATCAAAGGCAATAAATCTTTCAAAGCAAAAATATCAGTGATATTCTCTGTCTTAACGGATAGAAAATCGTCCTCAAAGACTGAAAATTATTTTCTGATTATTGAGTTCTCTTGAGAATTCAAGTTCAGATTTTTTTTGAAAAAAACGACCAATAACATGAACTATTCTACTAACTGCCTAAAAGCAGTTTTACTTGTTTTTGTATTCTTGCAAAGTTTTACCGCGCTATTGGCGCAACCTGAACTAAGAACTAGCCGGACCACCGGTTATTACGAAGCAGGAGAAAATATGTCTTTTATAGTCGATCCCATTGCTTCGGGAGAGATTAATTATAAAATCTATTATGACGAAAAAACGGATCCTATTCAAGAAGGGACTGTTTTTGCTGGTAGTAGCAACAGTGATGTGGCTATTCCTTTTACCTTAAACGAACCAGGTGTGGTTTTCTGTGAGGTAGAGCAATTCAATCAAAAAGATCTGGTGGTAGCTGTTTTTTCACCCTACGAAATTACACAGACAGAACCTGAACCAGCAGATTTTGATGCATTCTGGAATGCTCGTAAGGCCGAACTGGCAGCAGTTCCAATGTCTCCAGATTTACAACAAGTTGCTGAGACGGCTTATACCAAAACTTATCGAATTAGTCTTCGGAATATAGATAACCGTAGAGTTTATGGATACCTAGCAGTACCTAAAGGGGCTGGTCCTTTTCCAGCTATTTTGGAATTGCCTGCTTTTGGATCGAATCCGCTCGCACAAGAAGACATCGTAGCAGAAAGAGCGGGTGCCATTCACATGAAGATTGTGATTCACAATGCACCGGCCAATCAAACTGATTCTAATGCTTATGAACCAGATATCATTGACGATCCAAACGAGAATTATTTCCGTTGGGCAGTTTTATCTGGACTACGATCTCTTGATTATTTGACCAGCCGAGATGACTGGGATGGAGAAAACCTAGCAGTGACGGGTGTTTCTCAAGGGGGTGCACTTTCTACCATGGTATCTGGTCTAGATGATCGAGTTACTTTGATGAGTATTGCGCACCCTTCTCACCACGAACATGCTGGAAATGCTTACGAAGTAGCCAGTGGATGGCCATTCTATTTACAGCAATCTATCGAACGTGGATTCGATTATGATGGAACACGTTTAGCAACTCGCTATTATGATGCGATCAATTTTGCGAAGCGATATGATGGTAAAGTTCTAGAGTTTATTTCTTATGAAGATGAGATTAGTTTAGCTTCTGGAATTTTTGCTGGATTTAATCATTATAAAAATGAAAAAATTCTAATGCACTGGTTGGACAATGGACACAATCCTAATCCTACTGAATATTGGAATGGACGTTATGATTTTTGGCGTCGTCATATTCCTTCTACACTTTCTCCACCTTGGCCATGGCCCGATTCAGATCAAGGATATACTATCAATGCTGGAGATGATATTCAAACAGACAATAATAGTGTAAACTTGAGTGGTTCTGTGGAAGATAATGGATTAATCAATCCAGAATGGGACATCAAATGGTCAAAAGTAGAAGGACCTGGGTCTGTTAATTTTAGCAATGATGATCGATACAATACTGGCGCTAGCTTTAGCGAAGAAGGAACTTATGTTCTTCAATTGATGGTCAACGATACCAGAACTTTAGACTCCGAGCAAAAGTACTGGACTTTATTTGATTATATAACAGTAACCGTCGGAGAAAGTACCGGTGGACCAACCAACTTAACCATCAATTGTCCTAGTAATGTTACCATTAATTTACCAGCAGGTGCAACCGGTGGAATTGCTACTTGGAATACACCAACTGCAAGTACCACTTGTAACGGAAACGCAAATATTAATCAGATTTCTGGTATCAGCCGTAATTCTTTTGTAGGACCTGGAACCTATGCCATTCGTTACCGAGCAACTGATAACTGTGGTAATTCGGAAGATTGTATTTTTACTGTTACACTTAATTTAGAAAATGTTCCGATTGATGATGAATTAGGAATTACTTGTCCAGATGATATCCTAATATCTATTCCTGAAGGATCAAGTGGAGGGTTCGTTTCTTGGGACATGCCACAAGTGGTGAGTAATTGTGCCGATGGATATACACTATTTCAGCTTAGTGGAATACCAAACAATATCAACCATGCACCAGGTCAATATACCGTAAGATATCGTGTTTTTGATCAGTGTGGAAATGTAGAAGAATGTTCCTTTATGGTTGAAGTTAGAAGAGATGATGAGGTACCTCCTCCGCCACCTCCAACAGGAGAGTATTGTGATGCAGCAGGTAATTTACCTTGGGAATTTTGGATTCGAAGAGTAAGAATCGGAGACATTAATAATGGCTCTCAAAAAGAAGGATACGCAGATTTTACGGATCAAACCACCACTTTAGAAAGTGGAGTTTCTAATACGATTCGTTTAACGACTGGTTATAGTTGGGCTTCTTCTAATAGTTATTGGAAAGTTTGGATTGACCAAAACGGAAATGGAAGTTTTGAAAACAATGAAGCCGTAGTCACTCAACTACAAACTGGACCAGCTAATGGTACTTCTGAAGCAACGATGAACGCTACCTTTACTTTACCGGAAACCATCACAGAAGGTCCTACCCGGATGCGGGTAGCGATGAGCACAAATGCTTATCCAGATGTTTGTGGTGATTTTAATATCGGAGAGGTGGAAGACTATACAGTGATTTTAGAAAGAGGTGGAAGTCAACCACCATCGGATATTTTGACTGTGAATTGTGTCAGTGATCTTACGGTTACTGCTGAATTTGGAGGAACTGGATTACCAGTAGGTTGGCAAGGTCCTTCTGCAACGACTACCTGTGGGGGTGGAAATGTGGATATAATCCAAACGGTAGGTCCTGCTCCTGGAGATTATTTCTTGATTGGAACGACCCAAATAGAATATAATATCGGAGATGATTGTGGTAATGTCCAAAAATGTAGTTTCAGTATTACGGTATTACCAAATAATCCACCAACCAACGAAGATTATTGTACTGCACAGGGAGACAACCCTTGGAATGATTTTATAGAACGAGTAAGAGTAAGTTCCATTAATAAGTGGAGTGCAAAAGAAGGCTATGCCGACTTTACAGATAAACGAGGATTTATCACGGCAGGTGAGGATAAGTATATTTTGCTTAATCCAGGGAATAAAAATGAAAATAATTATTGGACCGTATATATTGATTTCAACCAAGACAAAGATTTTTCTGATTCAGGAGAAGAAGTAATTAGAACGTCTGGAGTAGGAGAGATCGGAATTAGTTTTGATATTCCTAGTAATGCTTTAAACGGCGATACCCGAATGCGAGTAGTGATGCAACGTGGAGCTTATGCGAGTGCTTGTGGTGCGTTTGACCGTGGGGAAGTAGAAGACTATACGATGACCGTGAAAGGAGTAAATAGCTTCACGAGCTCGGCTATTGGATCGGATTATCTTCAATTGTCCGTAACGTCTAACCAACCTGGAACTTCTAGTCTACAGTGGGTTTCTAACCAAGATATGAAAGCAACTGCTTATCAAATCGAACGTGCTGGTGCGAATGGTGAATTCCAGATCATCGAAACAATTCAAGTGCTTGATCCTTCTGAATACGCGATCGTTCGAGAATACACTGACCTCGATCCATTACCAGGAATCAACGTTTATCGAGTTACTCAATTAAGAGAAGATGATACTGCACTTTCTTCCAATCAAGGAGAATTAGCTTTCGAGGTTTATACCAATATCTTCCCAAATCCAACGATGGATGGGGTATACTTTGAGATGAAAGAAAATACGCCAGCAAATATTATTCTGGATATCTATACCATCGGAGGAAAACATCTCCGTCAAGAAGTATTAGATAATGCTGCTGGATTAAAATATATTGATCTATCCACTTACCAAAGTGGATTGCTATTATTAAAATTCAAAGGGTATAGTAAATCTTGGTCGGAGCGAGTTTTATTACGGAAGTAAGAAATTCATTTCTAGCTAAAAATTACAGCCCATAATCAAATACTGATTATGGGCTGTTTTTGTTTATGGAGATAATAATTGAGGATTTTGAAAATATCTTAGAGTTGTCTCAGAAATTTCTTTTTATTGATTTTCAAGGAATAAAAATAATCTCCAATCATTCCTTATCTTTGTGCAGATAATAACCTACAACACCATGAAGTTTTTAAACAACTTCTATATTTAATTTTCAACCAGAGATGATTAAGCACCTAATAATTCTCATTAAGAGTCTGATCTTTGCGGCCTTGCTCATGGCCATTATCAACTTAGGATACTTTGGGTATGCCTATTATCAAGCAGGAATGGAAGGAACGATTGGGTATAGTTTAGAAAAGCTAACCTTATTGCTGGATAAAAAATCTTATGGATTG
>CALKJE010000392.1 GCA_937995675.1 uncultured Saprospiraceae bacterium | reverse complement strand
ATATTCGTTCTACGAATCATGTGCATTATTCATTATCACATTTTTAATTTTTCATTAATAAAATATAGTCTAAGCGGCAGGAGTTGAACCTACACCCCCTGCATTCCAAATGCAGTGCTCTCCGTTAAGCTACGCCTAGATATTTTTTGACATTGACTTTTCAACATCAATTTTTAGTGGAGGAAATGGGAATCGAACCCAACACACTTTGCTTGCAAAGCAAGGTCGCCCGCCTTGGTATATGAACGCAGTGGTGCGAAGCAAAAAGATTTGATAAATCTTTTAACGTAGTGAACCGCTAGCGGACGTAATGCCAATTACTTAATATCAACAAAGTCTTCCATTATAAAACCATAGTAGATGCCGTAGGCTTCGAACCTACACCTCGCGGATTAAGAGTCCGCTGCTCTGCCTCTTAGAGCTTGTCTAAACTTTCATTAATTGGCTCCAATTGGCAAATTTCATCCTGAATAGCGTTAAAAAGCCTCGCCGATGCTACGGTATCGTCTACGTTTTTTGCCTTATTCAGAATAAAATTTTCTCAATTTCGCTCAATCATAAAAATTTGGACAAGCTCTTAAGCTACACATCCGTCTTTCATTCTCTTTCGAATGATTTGCGGTAACGACGGGAATCGAACCCGCAACTTGAGGATAGACAATCCCCTGCTCTACCTGATTGAACTACGCCACCGTTTTTAATTAATAATATTCTAATGAAGAATTAATAATTGCCTCCTTTTGTATTTGTGATTTTACACATTGAAGGCATTATTCATTTTTTCATTATTAATTATTCACTAATAAAAAAACAGACTACGAACTTGAAAATATGATATCGAAAACTTGGTTCGTAACTGCTTTTTTCTAACAGTTACAAACTCCTTTGAGAAGAACTATTAGAAAGGTTTGGGAAAAAACGATCCATTGGAATCACTGGCCCAGACGCTAAATCGCGTACTGCCCGTCGGTTCCTGACCTTGTTCCCATTTTGTAGGAATGCTAAAATTTATATTTTGAATACTTGATTGCATTTTTTAAAAATATTGTTTTTTGTATCGTGATTGATACGTTCTTGCTTTCAAAATACTAAACCGTTTGATTGCTTTAAAAAGTTCCAACCGAATTTATTTTTTCAAAAAAATAAATTACTTCCAATGTTTACGCATTGAAAATCAATAAGTTGAAGCTAATATTTTATTTAAAAAAAATTTAAACTAAAAGCGACTTTATCACTTACAGTCATAAAAAAAGCCTCCTCCCACCCAAAGGTAGAAGGAAGCTATTTTTTTATTCAACAATATTTTATCGCAGATCATCTACGATTAAAGGCATTATTAATTACCTAATTATTAATTTTTTATTACTCTTAGAAAGGATAATTCTCTTTATCGATTACTAAATCTGCCACCATACGACGTGCTTTCTTCACATTTACTGGAGGATACTTTGTGAAACGCTTCAGTCCTAACAACATCGTCTTCAATAAGTCTCCTTCTGCAAAAGATACTAAGGCATCCGTTGCATTCTTATGAACTCTAGCGGTCGCATCAGTCATAAATACTTTTAGCATCGCTTCGTAAACTTCCATTGGAAATTTTGTTTCCGACTTTTCAGAAAGCTTTTCTACTCTCAACAATGTAGACTCGGCAACCAATAAATCGATCATCATATCTGCTACGTTCATCAAGATTTCTTGTTCTTCTTTTAGATTGATTTTACCATCCATCTGCATTTTTGCAGCTGCACCAGCAACCATTAAGATTACTTTCTTAAAATCACCAACTGCTTTTTTCTCTTCACCATAAGCACCTTCTGGCTTAGCCATTGATGGCATAGATGTCAATTCTTTTTGTACAGCCCATGCTGGTCCGACGATATCTAGCTTGCCTTTCATCGCTCGCTTTAATAACATATCTACCGTCAATAGGCGGTTGATCTCGTTGGTTCCTTCATAGATTCGTGCAATTCGAGAATCACGATAAGCACGAGCGGCAGTACCTTCTTCACTAAAGCCCATTCCTCCATGAATCTGTAAAGTTTCATCTACGATATAATCTAGTGCTTCAGAACCTGCTACTTTTAGAATTGCACATTCGATGGCATATTCTTCAGCAGCTTGTAACTTAGCTTGTGCGAAGTCCATTCCACCTTCCATCAATTCTGCTTTTTTATCTTGCATCAAATCAGATACTCGATATAAAGCTGATTCAGTTGTGAAAATTTTAATTGCTTCTTCTGCTAGCTTATATTTAATCGCACCAAAATTAGCGATTGGCGTTTTGAATTGAATTCGTTCTTTTGCGTAAGCAACTGCGGTACGTAAACTTTCTTTTGCACCACCTAATGATAAGGCACATAATTTAAATCGACCATTATTAAGAGAGTTAAAAGCGATCAAGTGACCTTTTCCAATTTCTCCTAAAATACTCGTTGCCGGTACTTTCATATTTTCAAAGAATACCTGACGAGTAGAAGATCCGTTGATACCCAACTTCTTTTCTTCTGCTCCAAGTACCAATCCTTCTGTTCCTTTTTCTACCAAGAAACCTGTAAACTTAGTGCCTTCAATTTGTGCAAACACAATAAATAGATCTGCAAAACCAGCATTAGAAATCCACATCTTCTGACCATTGATAATATAGTGCTGACCATCGTCTGTCAAATCTGCACGAGTCTTAGCTGAAAGTGCATCAGAACCAGAACTTGGCTCTGTCAAACAGTATGCGCCTACAATCGAACCGTCGCTCATCCCTGGTAGGTATTTTTGCTTTTGTTCTTCATTACCAAAATATAATACAGGCAACATTCCAATTCCGGTATGTGCTGCATAAGTCGTATTAAAAGATGCCGCAGGCCCCATGGTATCACAAATCAAAGTATTGGTATTCGTATCCAATTCCATTCCGCCATAAGCTTCAGAAATATGCGTACCTAATAAACCAAGACCTCCCATTTTTCGAAGCATCGTTTCAGCTAGCTCGTATTTTTTCTTTTCTAGCTCATCCAAATGAGGCTTTACTTCCTTATTCAGAAAATCTAGACACATATTACGAACCATTAATTGTTCTTCATCAAAATCCTCTGGGATAAAGATATCCTTTGCCTCTTGGTCTTTAATTAAAAATTCTCCACCCTGAAGTGGCTGTAAATCCGTGCTGCTGATTTCGGGATTCTTTGTCATGATAAATTATTTTTTATTGTTGAAGTAGATTTTTAATAAAATAGCGAATTTTCGCTCAAATATAAGTGATATTTAGATTAAAACGCGAAAATAGCGCCATTATTAGCGAATTTTCGCAAAATTTGTCTTTTTTTAACAAGAAAATCTTTGAATAGTTGCCTAAAACAGAATTTTCATGATTGGAAATTGAGTATTTCCGTATAAAATCATGTTCAGAAATGATAAATGCAAAATTAACACCAATTCAACGAGGTGTTGAAGAAAGGAGCAAGTGGTTTTCCTAGCTAAAGTAGATTAGCAGGATTTACTGGTGTAAATCAAAGTTATTGGAAGAGAATTATTCTAAAAGAATAGTGGTTTTTAAGCTACGCGAGTTTAATGAGTAAGGCTCCTTTTTCTACGGCAGCTCCTTTATCTATCAGGATTTCCTCCACTACTCCATCACCAGCAGATTTGATAACGTTTTCCATTTTCATCGCTTCTAGAATAAGGAGTGGATCTCCTTTTGCGATGGTCTGGCCAACTTCAACACTTACTTCTAAGACTAAACCAGGCATAGGTGCCTTAATTTCGTTTACTTTTTGACTTTTAACGATCTCTAATCCAAGTTGGCGAACCAATTGGTCGTATTCATCTTCAATTTTTAGATGATAAGCCTGTCCATTAACCAGTAGTTTAAGTTGTTTATTTCCAGTATCCTGTTCTAGTACTTTTATTTGGTAGGATTCATTTTCATAAAGCAGGTGGTAGGTTCCGTCTGGCTGTTGGATCATATCCAAGTTGTTGATCTGCTCTTTTCCTATTTCAATTGTATGCTGGTCGTTGACCGTAATGTCGTACTTTTTCATAAAGATATTTCTAGAATTACATTTCACTGCTTTGTTTAGCGGGACGCTGAGGTCTAATTTTTCCTAATTGGATCATAAACCGCGTTTCAAAGATAGTAAAGCAAAGGTAATTGATAAAAAAGGGAATGATAAATAATGCGTCAGGTGGTTTGTTTAATTTTACAAAAACAAAAACGAATCCCACCGATAGCATCATCTTAAAAAAGATAAACCCCATTGAGGCATTGGTAAAATCATGTCGATTGGAACTGCGGGCAGCCCGTAAACCAAAGAAAAAGACAGCCATGCTAAATACGACAAAAAACAGCCAACAAGACCATGAGAAAGGTGGTAGATGGCTAAACTTATCAAACTGATGCAGGATAAATAAAGTCACGGCTACACTTCCGGCAGCAATGGCCAATTCTTTAAAAAACTTAGATATTGTCAAGACTTTGGTTGGATAAGATCTTTTACAATCAGGTATAGAATAGCAGTTATCCCAATAACCGCCCCCATAATCGTAAATAAGGGACGATCATTATTGTAATGAATATCCGCCTTTTGGCCCAGAAATGCACCTATTCCTACGGTCACCGCCATCTGAGTGGCCATGCCCATATACTTCATGAAGGCAGCACTAGTACTAGGCTTGGACTTCGCTTGCTTTTTTTCCTGCTTTGACAATGTTATTGTTAGATGGTTTTGAAGCGGATACGCCATTGCTGGTTGATTGAACACCCATCTTACAAGCAACGTTGAAGATAGCACCAGACTGTACGATTAGTTTATTTGTTTTGATATCGCCGTTTACCTGTGCAGTTTCTCGTACATTTAGTAGTTCTGCTACCTGTAAAGTTCCTTCAAAACGACCTTCAATTACCGCATTTTCGCAGATAACATCTCCGTCTACTAAACCGTGTGGTCCAATAATTACTTTTGCTTTACAGTCTAAAGATCCTTTAACGGTTCCGTCGATTCGGATATCACTTTCACATCGAATGGTTCCCTCTACTGTGGTACCTTTTACCAAGGTATTGAGAGAATGAGGTGAAGCCGAAGGGATAATTCCTCCTTTTTTATTTGAATTGTTTACTTCTTTGTTTTTGCTACCAAACATGGTTCCCTGATTTTTTTGTTATTAAATAATCCCTTTCAAATCCAAATGATTTGTCATTCCTCCGCGGGGAAGTGCTAATTATAGTGTATCAGTAGTTATTGTAAATGTAAAGTGTAGGTTGGTATTGTATGTCTTGTTTAACCGGAAAGTATTCATTTTTTTAATAATATACTAGTCCGCTATGGCGAAAATAGTACTTTTTTTTATATTTATTAGTATTTGAATAAAAAAATCCCGAAAACGGTACTAACCATTTTCGGGACTTTTTTGCCTCTATGTAAAAGACTGTTTCTTTTCTATCTTAGAAATTAGGACAGTAAACATTTCTTTTTTCGTTTCCACAGATTTTGTAAACCATCGCAAATTCGAAGGCACCCTGTGAATCACTCGCAGCCTTCAGGCTAGATACGTTAACATCATAACTAAATCCAAAAGAGAAGTCATTATAATCAAACTTCGTAGAAAGAATAAAGGCATCTGCCGTTACACTCTGTTGGAAGTGATTAGAAATACGCATCCATGCTCCAACCTGAAAAGCTTGGTAGTTGGTACGAGAATTACCCAATAAGAATTTTAAACTTGTTCCAGTATTCAACTCAAAGGAAGGTCCTTGAAATAATGTGATGATACCTGGTACTAAGCCTAACTTGCTACCCATCATGAATTCACCACCTGCGTGCATCGTAAACTTACTATATAAGGCTTCGAATTGCTGGTTGTTAAAAGACTGATCAGCCCGATTAAGGTGATGATAAGCACCTCCTAGATAAAAATTACTATTATCATCTAGAATAGTAAACCATAATAATCCTGCAGAAACGTCCGCGAAGATTAGGTTGTTATTTGTGAAAGTTTCGCCAGAATCAATACCATCGTTAAAAACACCTCCTTGTTGTTGATTCCCCCAACGAAGTCTCTGGAAATCTACGCTACGTTGTGTCACACCAACCTCAGCACCAAAAACTAAGTAATGTGCTTTTGAGCGGTATCCACCCATCTTTTTACTGTAGGATGCAGAAAGTTTACCCTGCAAAGTAGAAAATTCAGATTCTCCCGCTTTATCACCCCAGAAAGAGCCACCAATACCGAAGAAATCATATCGTCCAACAGCAATTCGCTGATCGTAGGAAGCAGAATAAGTTTTAAATGCATTTTGCCTTAAAACACTAGACCACTGATTACGGTAGTTAGCTACAAGTCGCACATTACAATTCATCACCCCTGTTAAGGCAGGGTTGAGATTGAGTGGAGACAAGTAAAATTGGGAAAAATGAATGTCTTGCGCTTTTAGACTGGTACTACCTAGTACTAAAAAGGCAAAAAGAAATAAAATTTGTGTCAATCTTTTCATGTCAACAATTAATTAAAATGAATAATAGATACTTACTTGTCCAGCCGAAACAGAACAGTATCATGGGAAAAATAGACACGGAACGTAAGTAAATACTTGTGATAATGGGGAGAGATTGCTTAAAATACTGCCTTCTACCATCACGAAAAGTAAAAATACTGAATTTCCCGATATATTATAATAAAATTTCCCTAATAAGACAAAAAAGAGGGTTTTAGCCCTGTTTTTAACAAAATCTTATCATTTCAGGAAAAACCTTTTGATAAAGTATTCATGGATAGGTTCTAAAATAGGAGGTGTATTTCGAGACCGAGGTCAAGAGATTAATCTAACGTGTTATAATTCAGTATTATTTTAATAGTTCCGGAAAATCATCCTCTTCTATCTTTTCTATCGTTGGGGGTTCTTTTATCCAGCTAGCACCATACTGTTCTATCAGTATATTATCAAGGTCATCTGCTGTTTTAAATAAATGCTCGAATAATCTACTTCCGGTATCTAAATTTAAATAACGATCATAAATTAGCAAAGATAATACAACAGCGTTGCCTTTGATGCTTAGTGTCAGTCCTTCCAGCTGATAATTTTGCCGAAGCAAAAACTGATATAGAGGGGGGGAATCTTGTGCTGGTAAATGACACAGGTACGAATCTCCAATTATTAAGCCAGACTTTTCGTAATAAGAAATATTGATATGAGCACTTCCTTTGACAATATCCCAGTTATTAACTCCACGTCGAGTCAGTTTGGCTGCATATCCCAATCTAGATAATAATTGTTCAATTGTCAAGGCCATCCCAACTGGTTGGTATGGTTTGATCGCTGAGGCCAATTGTATAGAATGATTACAGCCTGGACAACGATGGGCTTCGATAGAAACTTCCGAAACCAATAATTCACAATTGCCACATAATGCTGCGACTGGCATATTACTGCTTTTGAATTCTTTAATCTGCTGGATTAAACGATCTGTTGGAAGGGTAAATCCAATAAATTCGTCTTTTCTGGTTAAAAAGGTATTGACACCAATTACTTTCCCAGCTTCATTGACCAATGGTCCACCACTAAATCCAGGACTTAACATGGCAGTATGATGTATAAAAGGAATTCCATAATTTATCTGAGCCAAGTCCGTAATATTTCCAGTTTGTACAACGAAGTCCGCTCCATAAGGATGGCCTACTGCATAAATTGGATCCTCTACTGCTACTGGCTGCTCTTCTTCTAATGCTAGTGTTGCCCCCTCAAAACCTTCCGGAATCGCCAAAAATGCTAAGTCATATTTTTCGTCTAAATAGACTACTGGAACAATTTGCTGTCTAAAATTAAAGCCATAGACAACGACTTCCCGATTATCGCGTACCACATGTTCATTGGTTATAATCAATCCTTCTTTCCCCAATATAAAACCAGTCCCCGTACTGTGCGGCGTAGCAATCTGAATAATTCCATTTTTTAATAGTGACTCTCTCATTGCAGCTTCATCATATTTACATTACGAACCATTAGCAGGTAGGATTTTGCAAAACCTGCAGCGTCCGTAAAATCTAAACTATTAATCTCTGGATTTAATTTGGGAAATTTTTGTCGATGCGTTTTAACAATATTACGTATGGCGCGTCGAATTTCCTTTTTATTAAAAGTCTCTTTTTTTGTATCAAAATAAGTTTCAGAAAAACCTAGATCTCTAAAATACGCTGGTTCCATGATCTGATAATACAAATGAAAGAAAGCACGATCTGGTAAAGGTATAGCATAATTGAATAAACAATATCCAACAATATATCCTGGAACAGCCAACGCTGTATCTAAATATCCATTCTGTCGAAACCATTTCATATTCCCTAATTCTCCATCAATAAAACTCCGAACCCGATCATGACTCGCAGGATTCGTAATTCCAAAGGTAGAAGTAGTTATATACATTTCTCGGTAATAATCTTCCGCAGGGCGTTCCAACAAGGTCTGAAATTCTGATCGAACCATCGCTACTTTTTCAGCCATCGTCTGATCATCTTTTGAAAAATAAAGACGATGAATTCTTTCTAGTGACTCCATCATAAATCCTTCTGGACGAATCAGGTAATCAAGTCTATAAGCAGCATTTAAAAGATGATAGCCAAGGCCTCCTGGATATTCTTCTACCGTTTTTCCATTATCAGAGATCATGTTAACGACTGCTTTGACTTTTTTTGTAAAAAAAGCATGCTTAACTTCCTTTTCTTTTTCGCTGATACTTTTCAAGTGGTCTACCCCAACTAGTGTTATATTCTGAAATTCGTCTTCTAGTAAATCATCCTGCTTGTCCGCATTGGTTGCCAATTCTTTTAGTGCATAATATAATTTATAGGGAGAACCATCAAGTGTATAAGTATCAAACTTAATCGTTAGGACATCTGATTCATCTAGAGCGAATCGGGCATATTTTAGATCAAAATTTCGACGAATTAAACGCTCCATAAAAGCGGCATCTAATTGATTGGCACGAGCGATTTTAGCTTCGACTACTACTTGCTTTTGGTTGGCAACTCCTACTATTTTTTTGGATCCTTGAAAAAATTCAAATTTGATTCCATCCGCACTTTTTTCGTATCGTACATTTCCAACCGAATCATCATTTAAATAATCTAAAAAAGATGCATAGGCATCAATATATTTTTCTGACTCAAATAATTCCTGAGACTCATCCCAAGCATCATATTGGTCCGTAGTCTTATAGGCATCAGTATAGCGACCAAAGTGTACCTTTGGTGCTTCTTCTTCCTTCCCCGTTCCAAATAATCTGCTAAAAATATTCATTGTCTTAGTTCAACGTTGTTTGGGAGTAGATTGCCCTAATAGTTTATCAATTTAATTATAAAAACAAATAAGGTAGTCTACTTATCACTGAATATCTTGATAAAAGTAATATTTTTGGGCGAAACTATGCAATCATTCCGTACCATATTGCCTCCTTTACCGGGTCTGCCTCAAATCCAAACCGATGATCGCCTGCTTTCTATAGGTTCTTGCTTTGCGCAGCATATTGGCGATCTTTTTCAAAGAGGAAGGTGGTCTATTGACCTCAACCCTTTTGGAATCCTTTATCATCCCTTTCCTATTTTACGTGGTTTAGAGCGTCTATTAGAAGAAACGCTTTACACCAAAGAGGATCTATTTTTCCATCAGGAACAATGGCATAGCTTTGATCACCATGGACAGTTTTCAGGATCAGATTCAGCGGACGTTCTAAGCGTAATGAACGAAAGACTAATCAAAGGTTCGAATCAATTAAAAAAAGCAGACCTTCTTTTATTGACCCTCGGAACTGCCAACGGTTTTGTGGAAATATCCTCCCGACAAGTCGTAGCAAATTGTCATAAATTACCTGGTCAACGTTTCAACAAAACCTTTTTTGCACAAGAAGCAATTCAACAAAGGCTTACCAAGGTTATTAAAAGGATAACAAGTCAATTTTCCAAAATAAAAATAATCATCACCGTTAGTCCAGTAAGACATCTGCGAGATGGATTGATTGCCAATCAACGCAGTAAGGCGAGTTTATTATTGGCAGTCGCTGAATTGGAAAAGCAGTTTTCCGCAGTTCACTATTTTCCAGCCTACGAACTAATGATAGATGATTTACGAGATTATCGTTTTTACAAAAATGATTTGATGCATCCTACCGAGATGGCAATAGATTATGTTTGGGAATATTTTAGAAACTGTTGTTTTCCGGAAACGACGCAGATTTATTATGACGAAATTCTTAAAATAAATAAAGAACTTACGCATCGTCCTCGCCGTCCAGACAGTGCTGCACATCAGCAATTTGTCGAGCAACTTAAAAAGAAGATATCCGCGTTAGAAGAAAAATATCCAAACTTAAATTTTGAAGATAGTAAGTTATAAGAACATCTATCAACCTACCCGATTCGACGAACCATTCCTGATGTCCAATTATTTTCGTTTACTCCTTCTAGTAGAACTAATCCTGGTTTTTTACCAACTTCCAAACTTCCTAAATCTTGTTCATACCCTAATGCTTCTGCCCCATTGATGGTTGCCCATTTTAATAGGGTTTGAAAAGGCACATAGGATTTAAATCGTGCAATGGTTTTCATTTCTTCAAAAATAGAAAGCTGCCAATTGGAAGTCAAACTATCTGTTCCAATCGTCATCCGTGCATTGGTATCTAGAAAACTCTGATAATTGGGTAAGCGATTTTCGATATATAAATTGGCATTTGGACAGGTCGCCCAAAAGACATGATCGCTCCAAGATTGAGCGGACCCAATATCCGTCGCTGTCGTCAAGGTGTTGTGAACAAATAAGGTTTTACACAATGGATTCATTTGCTCAATCGCATAATAAATGGAAGGTTTATGTGGTGGATTAAAAGTTTTGAGTGGCATTCCGAAGCCTTCGTAAAAATCTATAAAAGCTCCTGTCCCTTTTTCAAATAATTCGTTCTCAGCAGGTGTTTCTTGATTGTGGATGCTAACGGTTACACCTGGTTGGTTTACCTCATTTATTTTTTGAAATAGTCCTTCTGATACAGTATAAGGAGCATGTGGAACGACACTTTTTTTATTTCCGTCCGATCCAGCTTGACCGGCAAAAACAGTCATATATTTTTCAAACTCTCCATCTGTCAATCCATCATTCAAAAAGTCAAACATCTCCACAAATGTGTAATAGTGAATGGAACTGTTTTTTTTCTGAGCGGCGGTATCCGTTTTATTAGAAATATCACCTACCGCTACAATTCCTCCAGCATACATCTCTTCATCTGCCTGCCGAATGGCGTCCATAATTTCTTCTTCTGGAAAATCTCTAAATTTGACTACATCAGAAATAAAAGGAATCAGACCAGTTCCGGTACCTACTTTTCCGCGCATGTGAGACAACTCCAAATGGCAATGGGTATTTACAAATCCCGGAACAATAATTCCAGTATATTTTTCTAGAGATGCAGGATCATGATCTTCACTTTTTTCAATCGCTAAAATTTTTCCTGAATCATCTAGAACAATCACTCCGTTCTTAATCGGTTCGCTGGTGATAGGATAAATAAAATCGGCGGTAATTTTTTTCATAGAAGGGTTTAAATAATGTTGCTTAAAATTCTAATACCAATAATCCATTTTTTACTCTAGGTTCAAACCAAGTTGACTTCGGCGGCATAATAGCTCCCGCATCTGCTACTTTAAAAAGATCGTCGATCACAACAGGATACAAACAAAAGGCGATTTTATTTCCGTCTTTTCGGGTACGCTTTGAGATCTGTTCAAACCCTTTAGGTCCTTCTACGTAGGTAATTCGATTGTCTGTCTTTGTATTTTTTATTTTCATAATATTCTTCATCACCTCTCGATCAAGCAGACTAGCATCTAAGATTACATTTTCTTTTTTGTATTTAGCAAGGATGGATTTTTTCCATTTCAACCGGAACCACTCTTCGCCAATCAACATTGTTAGTTCAAATTTCTTACGAGGCTTAGCAGCTTTTTTCAGAATTTTAATATCAAATACACGGGATATTTCCGCCATAAATCTCGCCATTGTTCGGTCATCCAATCCTTCTACCACTCGATTATAATCGTAAATAGAAAGCTCTTTTACTGCAAAAAATGCAGCTAAAATTTGATCGTACTGACCTTTCTTTTTCTTTGCTTTCATTTTTTTGGCCATCAATGCGGAGGTAGAACTACGGTGATGTCCATCTGCGATATAAGCGTGAGGTACTTTTTTTGCGAAAGTATCTTGAATCTTCTGAATAGTTAGACCTTCCTCTATTTTCCAAATGGTATGCGTCTCAGCACTGTCTTCAAAAGATACGGAAAAGAAGGGTTTTATCTTTTTGATTTGCTGATTGATAATTTTTTCTATTGCATCAACCGTTGGATAGGTCAATAATATGGGTTTTACTGCAGCACCTCGTTTGACCATTAATTGTAATTGCTGTTGCTCTTTACTCGCCAAGGTGTTTTCGTGCTTTTTTATTTTATTATCCAAATAATCTTGAACTGTAGCACACCCAATAAGTCCTGTGTAAGCCTTATCAATTGTTTTGATTTGATAAATATAGATGGCATCTTCGGCTGATTTTTGGAAAAAACCGTTTTTTCGGTAATCAGAATAAGCTTCCTTAACGGTAGCAAAAAAAAAGTCAGCTGACGTGATATAATCCAGACTCGGATATACCGCCTGAAAAGGATTGATCTCCATTGCAAGATAGTTAAGTAGTTGATCTCAAGTACCAAATGTACAATAGATCTATGGTTTAATTTAGAAATGGCCGAAAAATAAGTTCCGCATTTTGGTAAGGGAATTTTGGATCAAGATGAGGCGAAAAACGTAGGGATAGCCGAGCTATCACGAGGCTTTTCAACGAAATATTGATCCAAAAGGGCCAACCATAAATCGAGAAATTATTATTTGATCATTTTTTGGTCAAGGAACCGCAAGATAAAAACTATTGATTAAGAATTCAATGTTCTGGCGTTTCGTATTTTAGGAGTGCTAAATTATGGAAGGGAAAAAGTGCCAATTAGCGGTATTATTTCATCATTTTCATGAATTTGCTAATAAACCAATTATTATCTGCTTTGATCAGTTTATCTAAAGTAGAGTCTGCTTTGTTGGATATAACTTTCATATCCTGAATTACTTTACAAAATTCAGCAGAGTGGCTACACATACCATCTACACTACTGACCTCATCCAGTACTTTGAGCATCGGTTCTAGTTCTTTTTTCTTACGTTGAATAATAATTCGACGAAATACTTCCCACATATCTTTCTCAGCAACAAAAAATTCCTTTCGCTCACCGGGCTTTAGCTCTTTATAAACTAGGCCCCAGTCAATCAAAGCGCGGATATTCATATTGGCATTACCTCGAGATATCTTCAGTTCATCCATAATCTCATCCGCAGACAAGCATTCAGGTGCTAATAGCAAAAGTGCATGTACTTGTGCCATCGTTCGACTAATGCCCCAACTAGAGCCCAAACTTCCCCAGGAGTTAATAAACCTGTCTCTACCTTCGTTAACTGTCATGATATATAGGTTTTAAAAAAAACGTTATCCAAAGGACAAATAGGATTTAGGCTAATATTGTTCATTGAAGATGAATAATATTTCTATTTATTAGTGATTTTGTGAAAGTTGTTGGAATAATTGATTAAAAACGCTTTGTAAAGTCATTTTTTCACCTAGAAGTTGTTTAAGCATTCGAAAAGAAGCTGAGAACCAATTTTAGAGTTCTTAAACAACTTTTTAACTAATTTTATAAAAAGGAAGTTTGGTAACTACTGCTGGAAGACGCTTTTTTCCTACCACGATCATCACCGTCGTACCTGCCTTATCAAAACCTTTTTTCACATATCCCATTCCAATTGGAATATTAAGTGATGGAGATTGAGTTCCAGAGGTTACTTCTCCAATAACTGTTCCCGCTTCATCTTCGATTTGGTATCCATGCCGAGGTACTCGTCGATCAGATAAAGTAAATCCAACCAATTTTTTGTCAATACCATTGGTTCGATGTCCTCGGAAAATTTCAATAGAGTTAAAATTTTCTTTCTTTGTTTTAGTAATCCACCCTAGTCCTGCTTCAATCGGAGAAGTGGTATCATTGATATCATTACCATAAAGGCAATAACCCATTTCTAACCTCAGCGTATCTCGTGCTCCTAATCCGACTGGACTGACAGCGACTGCTGGATTGGTAAAGATCGCTTCCCATAAAGCTAGTAATTGATCACTATTGATATAAAGTTCAAATCCTCCTGATCCTGTATATCCCGTAGCCGAAATCAATACATTTTCTAATCCTGCTAAAGTTCCTTTAGTAAAAGT
Organism: uncultured Saprospiraceae bacterium; assembly: GCA_937995675.1. Lineage (GTDB taxonomy): Bacteria > Bacteroidota > Bacteroidia > Chitinophagales > Saprospiraceae > JALZUU01. The sequence continues at coordinate 4,161 of CALKJE010000392.1, read as the reverse complement.
ATAGTAAGAAAGGCTGCTCAAATCTACTTCCGTTAATGGTTGTAAAAGCGCAATGGCTTGAGGACCTTGCACCGCGAGTAATCCAGTCTGATCTGAGATGTTGATCATTTTTGCATCGAAAGTATTATGCTCCGAAATCCAGTTCCAGTCTTTTTCGATATTGGAAGCGTTGACTACCAACATATAAGCTTGCTCACCTTCTGAACAGTTATCTTCCGATAATCGGTACACTAATAAATCATCTACAATTCCTCCCGACTTGTTGGGTAGGCAAGAATACTGTGCATCGCCAATTTTTAATTTGCTAACATCATTGGATGTAACGAGCTGTAATAAATCTAACGCTTCTTTGCCACGGACAATAAATTCCCCCATATGCGATACGTCAAAGATTCCTACTTTTTCTCGAACGATAGCATGTTCCTCTTTAATCCCTTGGTAAGAAATAGGCATATTATATCCAGCGAAGCCTGCCATTTTTGCGCCAAGTCCTTCGTGTATAGTTGTTAGTGGTGTACTCTTCATTTTAATAGTTGGTATAATTTGGTTTAAGCTAAGATTAAGTGCTTAGTTTTGAATTTTAATATCTGTTATTCTATCTCCTATTTCCAATTGGTTGACAACATCCATTCCTGATTTTACTTTTGCAAAAATAGTATAATTGCCATCTAAATGAGGTGTCGGAGAATGTGTAATAAACCATTGAGTGCATTCTGTATGATTACCAGCAGAAGCCATTCCTACGTATCCGGCATCATCATAATAAGCCATTCCTAATTCAGAACGAATGGTGTAATCCAATCCGCCATATCCATCGCCACGTGGGCAACCACCCTGAGCGACAAAGTTAGAAATTACGCGGTGAAAATTTTTATTATCATAAAAATTATTACGAGATAATTGTACAAAATTCGCTACTGTGCCAGGTGCGTGTTGAAGCATTAACGATAAGGTAATTTCTCCCTTTGAAGTAAATATTTTTGCTTCTGCATCAGGATTAATTCCACCAATCAAATCCCAATCAATTGGATGATTATAACGAGGAGGTTGATTGATCATCTCTGGTGTGTTATTAAAATAATCCACCGTTTTTTGGAGTTCGTATTTTATTTCAATTTCCTTAGGGAGTTCCAACTTAGCCATCGCAGCTGTCATATAATCTATACTGTCTACCACAGATTTGAAATCAAGATCAGGCATTCGTAACACTTGTGCGGCGTAAGCAATCATCGCAATATCTCCTTTCTCAATCGCCTCTTGAAAATAACCAGCTAGGTCTTTTTTTACTCGGCGAGCACTACCAGCAAAATATTTCTCGAAAGTTGGATTCATCGCAATCTGAGCCAAAGCATCCACGCTAGCAGATCGGATAATTGTTTGCTCCGACTGATATCCTTTTTGATAGATATATTTATAGTTCCATCCGTATTCAGACAATGCTTTTAATAGTCCAGCTTTTTCATAAACATTATCATTTGGCGTTTCAAATCTCGTTTTTATTTCGCCACTAATGCTATTGATTATATTAACAAGATATCTTGGAACGTGTCGATTAGCCGCTCGAAATAAGTTATTACGAACTTGCCAAGAAAGGTTCTCTGTATTTTTTGCAGTAGAAAAATATCGGCTTGCGTCTCTAGCATTTCCATAGTCGACAAAAAACTGACTTGCGGCCTGAGCAATATGTTCGTTATTGCTTTTTATCGCATCAAAGATGAGGTCTTTGACTGTTTCATAATCGTAATTTCCCATTGCTCGAATTACATTTACTCGAACCTGAAAATCATCCGACTTACCATAAAGATATTTGAGGGCTTCAAGTCCCACCGGCTTTTTAGTTTTTCCGATAGCAATTGCCAGTGCTTGTAATATTTTGGGGTTATTTTCTCGTTGTGCGGTCTGATAAAAGACCCCCGCAAAAGTATCCAACTTAATATCTCTTGTTCGATAAAGATAATTGGCTGCAATCAATCTGACGGATTCTGGATATCCTTTTTTTGTTAGTAAGTCGACCATCCGTTGTGTTCCGACCGGTGAGCTTATTCCTCTAAGTGCATATCGGTAAATTGCATAAGCCTGTCCTTCTAATAGTAAAGTATCACTTCGAAAATAATTTTTCACCGTACTGATATTGTCTAAATACTTTGCGGAAGCAGATTTTCCGATGGCTTCTAGTGCTATCTTTTTAAATTTTTGAGTAGTGGCAAGTGTATCTACTGCGAAGGCCTTTACGAGGGCAGGACCAGATTTTTCTTCTCCAATTTGTCCTAAGGCATAGGCAGCCGCTACTTTTACTTCTTGAACTTCATCTTCTAATAAAAAGATCAGAGAGTCAACAACTTGGGGATCTTTATTTGAGGCAAAGGAAAGCGCCGCTGCATACCGATAACTTGGATCTCGGTGTCGAAAGAACGGTAAGATGCTATCCGTTAAAAGTTGATCTTGATAAACGTATAACTGTCGATAAATCGGATCTTTAAAATCCAAGTTAACATCCGTTAGAATTTCTTTTTTAGAAGGTACACACTGTGTTAACGTAGTGAATAGTATTCCCAATAGCAATAAGCCTGTCAGTAATTTTCTCAACATGGAAGGTTTCTGTTTTATAGATTGGTCAGATATTTTTGTTTAAAACTCTTCTCCAAATTCTTCGTTTTCTTCAGCATTTTGTTTTTTGGTCGTGTCCTGAACACTAGGACTTTCATCACCAAAAAAGTCATCATCACCAAAGCTTTCGTTTTCTTCTACCGGTTCCATATCATCAAAGTTGAGTGGACTTTCTCCTTCATAATCATATTGTTCACAATCAATGACAATTCCGATATCTCCAGATGGCTCCGCAAATCGAGCATTAACGTCATAATCAATCGTTTCATCTTGTTCTAAGCTTCGCAATAACTTAGCAAAGAAAGGACGTGCCATCTTCGCACCAATTCCTAAATTAAGGCTACGGAATCTTACCCAACGATTGTCTCCACCGACCCAAGTAGTTACAACTAGATCAGGTGTCAGCCCCACGAACCAACCATCTACATAATTATTCGTTGTACCCGTTTTTCCACCTACCTCACTTTTAATATTTCCAAAGCCAGGCAATCCTTGATTCATTACATTTTTCATCATTTCCACCATTACATAATTCGCATTCGGATTCAACGCTCTGCGCTCTTCTTGGATTTCTTCGTAAATTATATGGCCATTTCCATCTTCTATTCTATTAATAAAAACAGGCTTATTATAAATTCCATCATTCGCAAAAGTAGTATACGCTCCTGCTAATTCCTGAACGGTCAATTCACAAGATCCTAAACAAATCGAAGGAGCATGTGGTACCACATAAGTACCGTTGCTACGTTTTGCATCTTTTGATAATCCCATATTATCTACTAGGTCTCGAACGGGGCTGGCATCGCCAAGTTGTTTCATCAAGTAAACAGAAACCGTATTTTTTGAATGTTGTAATCCTTTGAATAAAGTATAAGGCGCTCCACTGTATTCTCCATTCGCATTATTCGGCGTCCAATCTTCTTTTAGATGAAAATTACCTTCACCAGTATGGATCGTGTATGGCAAATCATAAACTTGCATACATGGAGATACAGACTGTTGAGCAATAGCCGTAGCATAAATAAAAGGCTTAAAAGTAGATCCTACTTGACGTTCAGAAGTCACGTGATCAAACTGGAAATATTTATGGTTAATACCTCCTACCCAAGCTTTGACATATCCTGTTTTAGGATCTACTGCAATGGATCCTAATTGTAAAAACATTTGATGGTATTTGATAGAATCCAATGGCGACATCGTCGTATCCTTTTCCATTTGATTATTATAAGCAAAAACACGCATCTTAGTCGGCAAGCTAAAACTATCAGCGGCAGCTTTGCGTAAATCTCTAAATCTAGCTCTAACCTCTTTCCATTCATCAGCTTTTAATAATTTTCGGTATTTCGCGGCTAATGGACTTCCTACTAATTTTTGTGAAACCAGTTTTGCGATGGTTCCTTTTTCTCGTTCTTCCTTAATCATTCGATCAATATCATGATCTCTTAATTCAAAGCCATCTAATTTTTTAGCAGCAACCTTAATAGCAGGTTCTAAAATCTTTCTACGCAATCGCTGATAACGATCTGATTCTCGAACACTTTTTTGAAGGGAACG